>NZ_JBNGCJ010000953.1:0-1614 GCF_049974785.1 Vibrio genomosp. F10 str. 9ZD137 | reverse complement strand
GCTTGGGTGCGGGTCCGCCCTTTTTGGGTGCCTATGAGTATCCCTTCAACCACCACAATGGCATTGTCCACCAACATCCCTAGTGCAATCACCAACGCACCCAATGAGATACGTTGCAAATCGATCTTGAAATACTGCATGAAGATAAAGGTGCCCAAAACGGTCAACAAGAGAATCAGACCAATCAATAACCCCGATCTTAAGCCCATGAAAAACAGTAGCACGATAATGACGATCGCAACCGCTTGACCAAGACTGACAACAAATCCACTGACCGATTTATCCACTTCTTTCGGCTGACTGTATATCTCTGCGATCTGCACGCCAACTGGCTGCTGGTACTTTAACTCGGCTAAGCGGCGATCAAACCGCTCACCAACTTCAACCACGTTAACACCGGTTGCAAAAGAAACGCCGATATTGAGAGCAACGTCGCCGTTATAGTTAATAATATTGCTTGGTACTTCCTGATAACCACGGGTGATTTTGGCAACATCACGCAGATAAATCAGCCCTGAAGCACCGTTTTCGTTAATGATTAAATCACCGAGTTGATCAACATTTTCGAACTCGCCCGTTGGATGAATTCGAATGTATTCATCGCCGATTCTTATTGCACCCGCGTCTGACACTACGTTCTGTGTTGAAAGTAAGTTGAATACCGTTGCCGGCGCCAAACCAAGGCTACTCATTCGCGTCATCGATATTTCAATGAATACCTGCTCTTGCTGTTGCCCAGAGACGGAAATTTTGCTCACGCCATCAACTAACTCCAGCTCACGTCTTAGGTAATCAACATAATCCAGCAGCTCCTTATAACCGTACCCATCCCCAGTAACCGCGAGCAAAATACCGTAAACGTCACCAAAGTCATCGATGACCTTAGGAGCCCCCACTCCAGGAGGCAATGACCCTTGCAGATCATTGACCTTTCGACGCAACTCATCCCAGATTTGCGGTAAGTCATCAGGACCATAATTGTTCTTCATCGTCACCGTTATTTGTGACAACCCTCGGCTGGAAATCGAATTGACTTCATCCACATAAGTAAGCTGTTGAATGGCTTTTTCTAAGGGATAAGTCACCTCTTCTTCGACTTGCTGAGGAGTCGCACCTGCATACTGGGTCACGACCATCGCGTCTTTGATCGTAAAGGCTGGATCTTCAAGACGACCTAACCCAAAAAAGGCAGACACGCCTCCAATCAAAAAGATCAGTGAAATCATCCAGCTGATTACTTTATTTTTAATAAAATAAACCGCGATTCCTTTCTCTTCTTCATTCGTTTGATCGGGTATCGCTTGCTTCAAATCACTCATTAAATGCTACCTCTGAAATCACGTTCACTTTCATTCCCTCTCGCAATTTAGAAAGTCCTGCAACAACGACGACGTTAGTTGTGTCTAACCCATCGAGTACTTTAAATGAGTTTTGCGATGCTTTGCCTAATGTGACTTTTCGTTTCGTTACTGTGTTGTCGCTTTGTAAAACCCACACGTATTTGTTGTCTCTTTCTAAGCCATCACCATCACCATTAAAGATCGCTTCTACTGGGACATAAGCCCCGACGCTGATACTATGCCCGAGGCTTTTCCCTGTGGCAGTGACTTCAAC
>NZ_JBNGCJ010000952.1:0-2119 GCF_049974785.1 Vibrio genomosp. F10 str. 9ZD137 | reverse complement strand
CGATATCGCCATCTAAATCCGGGAAGGGTTGAAACTTGAGCGCGCCTCCAGCAATGGTTGCGACAGAGATCAGCATTAATGCGACAACGCTTCCCAAAAACGCGTAGCGATACTCAACCACTTTGGTGACGGCATTAACCAGCTGTTTATTACGAAATTGCTCAAACTTTTCTAACAGGGCTTTTTTAAACTTCGCAGGCTCTCGCTCATTCTTCTGATTATGAAGCGAATGAGACAGGTGATTAGGAAGAATCAGAAAAGCTTCCACCAAACTTAATACCAACACTAAGATCAGCACTTGTGGCACCGCTTTTAACACCGCGCCCATCTCTCCTTCAATAAACAGTAAGCTACCAAAAATACAAATGGTGGTTAAAAAAGAGGAAAGCACCCCGGGAAACACCTTTTTCACGCCATTGATAACGGCTTCATCAACGCTTTGACCTTTGTCGAGATGCGATGCCACCGATTCTGCAATCACGATAGCGTCATCCATCATGATCCCGATGGCCATGAGCAGCCCGACTAAAGACATAATATTGATGGATAAACCGAGGTTGGCCATTAAAAATAGCCCACCTAAAAACGCAACGGGTAGCCCGGCTGCAACCCAAAAGGAGTAGCGAAAGCTGAAAAATAGCCACATGGTCGCAAACACCAAGACGATCCCTTGCCAGCCATTACTGGTCATCATCGTCAGGCGATCCCATAACAGTGATGACAGATCGTTAGTCAACTCGAGTGTCACTCCATCGGGAGCAATCAATTGCTGATGCGCAACAAATTCAGACACTCTATCTTTGATTCTAAGGGCATCATCTTCCTTGTTCTTACTCACCTTTAACATCGCAGAAGGATGACCATTAAAATAGACTTTTTGCTCATCTAACTCGAACTGATCGGTGATCGTGGCAATATCTTTTAAACGAATTAATGACCCATTAGGCCCAGAACCAACGACGATGCTTTCTAGTTCGAGCGGGCTAATGCGTCTTTCATCGAATCGAATCAGAAAATTCTTATCGGTGGTTTCTACATTACCGCTTGGCAATTTCACATTCTGACGTTTTATTTGATCGGCAATATCCCCTACGCTGATCCCCAACTGCCTTACGGCTTGCAAATCTAACTCCACACGAAACTGATGATCAGAAAAGCCGCTCACCTCAACCAGAGAAACATCATAATCAAGCTTCAAGGTTCGCTTTAACTTTTCGGCGTAGTCTTTTAGTTCAGGCCAAGTGGTATTAGCAGAAATAGCGATATCAACCACAGGCTCGTTCCAATCGAGCTCTTGAACCATTGGTGATTCAATTTCTTCAGGAAAGTCATTGATGGCATTGATCTGAGTTTGCACATCCACCAGCATACGGCCGATGTCGGCTTTACTGCCCAACTTGAGTATTAACCGAGCGGATCCTTCTATCGCTTCACATCGAGTTTCTTCAATGTTCGCTAAGCCATCCACAGCGTCTTCCATTCGGACACAGATACTCTCTTCCACTTCTTGAGGGGAAGCGCCAGGGTAAACAACGGCGGCCATAATATAAGGGGGCGAAAATTCAGGGAATGTTTCGCGTTTAATGGTTGATAGACTTGAAATACCCAATATAAGTAACGCAAGCATCAGTAGATTAGCGGCCGTAGGGTGGCGCGAGAAAAAGCGAATCATCGTTCAGATTCCTCGATCTTTGGGGCTGATTTTTGTTCCAGCTCTTTGAGTTGCATTCCTTCGATTGCGGGCAATAAATCGTTCAAAATCAATCGTTGTCCATGCTCAATATCACCGTCGATGATCACATGGTTGTCGCGACGGTAAAGTACCTCTATGGTTTTGATCACCAAGCGATTGTCATCATCTTTTAGATAGATGCGATTACCGTGTAGGGCTCTTTCTGGAATCACCCAACTTGGGTTAGCCTGCCCTTCTATTGAAGCCTTTACGAACATGCCATTGACTAAAGGAGGAACTGAAGTGGGGGTAAGATCTTTGTAGTTTTGTTGAATCTCCAAAATCACCCCGGCCGTCGCTTGATTATAATCGACCGTTTCACTGACCCTTGCCACTTTAGCAGGCCAGGTGACGTTCAAACTGCCACTATTTAGCTCAATAGTGGCT
>NZ_JBNGCJ010000951.1:0-270 GCF_049974785.1 Vibrio genomosp. F10 str. 9ZD137 | reverse complement strand
CGACGAAGACGTTATCTGAAACCATCGATAACAAGCCATTGGCGACATAGAAAAGCGCCAATTGCGTGTTTTTGTCCTCGACATGCAGCACGGCATCGATGACAGGTTTAAACAGTTCTTGGTCAATGATGACGGCGACGATTGAGAAGAAAACGGTAAGCAGAGCAGTAAAGGGTAAGGCTTCTTCAAATGCTTTGCCTAAAGAATGCTCTTCGATTACACCCGTAAATGCTGTAGCAAGAATAATAACGGATAGACCAATGAGGCCGA
>NZ_JBNGCJ010000950.1:0-1204 GCF_049974785.1 Vibrio genomosp. F10 str. 9ZD137 | reverse complement strand
ACCCATAGGTGCGCCTGGGTGGCCTGAATTTGCTTGTTGAACACCATCCATACTAAGTGCGCGGATTGCATTGGCTAGATCTTTACGAGAAGGCATGTCTGCTCCTGAGTGCGTAAGCGATTTAAAAAATAATAGAATCTGAATTATTCGTTGAATTCAGGCGCCATATTCTCTCAAAGCCCCCTTGCTACTGCAAACGTTTTACTGGAGATTTCGCTCAAATTTACAACTATTTTCACAACGGCATACATTCACCGAATCAAAGAGCAATATTCAGACGCAAACGTTTAGTTATGATATATCCAAAAAAGAACTTGTAATTCACTCGTTCAAAATTAGAATAGACGTCTAGATGTAGAAACACCTACAATTATTTATCCAACATTATTGTGGTGAATGCTAACGTTCATCATCAACAATCAAATTAGTGGAGCTCTCATGGCTAAGCACCTATTTACTTCTGAGTCTGTTTCAGAAGGTCATCCAGATAAAATTGCAGATCAAATTTCTGATGCTGTTCTTGATGCCATCATTGAACAAGATCCAAAAGCCCGCGTCGCCTGTGAGACTTATGTAAAAACTGGCATGGTGATGGTTGGCGGTGAAATCACAACGTCAGCTTGGGTTGATATCGAAGAGATTACTCGCCAAACCGTTCGTGAAATTGGCTACGTTCATTCAGACATGGGCTTTGATGCCGATTCTTGTGCCGTACTCAATACGATCGGTAAGCAATCACCAGACATCAACCAAGGCGTTGATAAAGCCGACCCGAAAGAACAAGGCGCTGGCGACCAAGGCATCATGTTTGGTTACGCGACGAACGAAACGCCAATTCTAATGCCAGCTCCAATCACTTACTCTCACCTTCTTGTTAAGAAACAAGCGGAAGTACGTAAGAGCGGCAAGCTTGATTTCCTTCGCCCAGATGCGAAATCTCAAGTTACTTTCCAGTACGACCAAGGCAAGATTGTCGGTATCGATGCGGTTGTTCTTTCAACTCAGCACAGCGATTCAGTCTCTACTCCAGACCTTCGTGAAGCGGTAATGGAAGAGATCATTAAGCCAGTATTACCTTCTGAGTGGATCAACAAAGAAACTAAATTTTTCATCAACCCGACAGGCCGTTTCGTAATCGGTGGCCCAATGGGTGACTGTGGTCTAACAGGTCGTAAGATCATCGTTGACAGATCGGAAGAGCGGT
>NZ_JBNGCJ010000949.1:0-798 GCF_049974785.1 Vibrio genomosp. F10 str. 9ZD137 | reverse complement strand
CACAATTTTAGTCCGCTTAACGCGACGTTATGAGGTCACATATTTGAATAGTCCATTTCTAGATATTGTACGTTCTAAAGGAATATCGGATGAAAACGGTATTGATCTTGATGAGTACTGTGAACTTACTGATAGCGTAATTAGGCTTGTTGAAGGTAGTGATCCTGTTCTCCTAGACGAACTATTGGGTATGGTTTCTTGCAATATAAGTGATCATATTTCTAGGTTACTAGAGGATATATACCTTAAGTTAGAAATGAGCTCCTACATCGCAGTTATTAAAAAGCATCTGTTTAGTGACAATGAATGGAGAGTTCGTACTGTACTAGAACTAATAGAAGTTTGTGAAAGCGAAGAGTTTTTATATTTACTAAATACAGATTTAATCCTTGAATCTAATTTTGCATCAAACTATATAAATTCCATGGTGAATTTACACTCTCAGTCTACTTCAAATGTTGGGAAAGACCTTTTACTAAAGGGCTATGATTCCAATATTAACATCAGAACTAAATACAATATAAAAAGACTTTTTCAAAACAAATTTAATGTAGATCTTCCTGAGTATGAAGGGTTTGTTGATTATCATCATGAGTTTGCAATGAAACGACTCAGTAGTATCACCGAGCAAGCTAGAAAGGACTTCAGAAATAAAAAATTTAGGTCTGTTATCTGTAGTCTTAGCCAATATAAAAGTGATGACTTGTCGCCACTAGGGAAGAAACTCTTAAAATTGGCAATAAAGGAAAATCGTGGTTGAAGTGTTTCAACCTCATAACAAGGCATTTAAACGGAACA
>NZ_JBNGCJ010000948.1:0-4906 GCF_049974785.1 Vibrio genomosp. F10 str. 9ZD137 | reverse complement strand
CGATGTATCGCTCCAAATTTAAAGCCCTAGCAGAAATGCTAGGGCTTTTTTCATTTTAAAACTCTCAGTAATATCGACCAATCCCACGTAAAAATGAAAGATGATAAGCTTTCATCTGCTCTCATTCTTTTCTAATGCTTCGATTCATGGACTGACTGATCCCTGACGATTTCCCACTTGTAAGCACTGTAATTTCACTGATATTCACGACTTTGGGTGTAGAAAGGTTTTATTTGTGTGAGTTTGCTTCCAGAATCCGTGTATTACAAGTCTTTGAGCCTCTGGCTCTACTTTTTTAGCTTGTCTATTCACTGGTGCACTACGAGTAAGGGATAATAATGAAATTAAAAATGATGGTCTGCGCCGCACTGATCACGAGTACATTGAATACCTATGCGAGCGATACGTCGTCGCAAGAGTATCATTATGGGTATCAAGGTTCTGACACACAGGGACATTGGGGAATTATCGAAGGGTTAGAGTTTGATGAGCAAGTAGAACTTTACCCGGATATGCTTCCAGACTATATCAAAGTTCTTTATACAAAAGATAACAAGATAAGCTTTGATACGCGATGGACGTTCAGTTCTATCTATGGCATGTATCCAGACGTGTGGGATGCTTATCCAAATACCGACACCGAAAAAGGGCGACAAGAAGCGCTCTATGATATTCGAAACAACGTTGCTTGCCAAACCGCATTCAAAGCGACGCAAGCGGCTGATTATGCTGATTCAGACGCTGATGGAGAAGTTGCTAACCTAGAAATGGAATCTTGTCTTCAAGATGGTAGTTTAAAGAACTACCGTATGCGGACATATATCCCAACGACTCCCGGCGCAACCTATGCTTTCGAATTCAAATATCGACAAGTAACGCCAATTGACGATTCTGGCTCTGCTGGTTTATGTCAACAATATCACGCTTCCCATGGTTACGGCTTATACCACAATCTTTACAATTATTTTTCTGGGCTGAACCGTCACTGGGACACTAATGGATGGAATAAACCTTGGTGTAAAAATGACGATGATAACTCTAGTAGTAGTGACAACGATGTACTAACAGGGCGGATTGATTTTTCGGGTTATGGACGTAACTTTTATCGTCTTTATCAAGATAATGTCCTTGTTAAGGCAAAAGGTTTTGTCTGGCCAGGCTCTGCCCATTTAGGCTGGGGTTATGTGAATCGCTCCTACTCGGGCCTGGGAGTAAGAAGCCGTGCGAGTAATGGCTACTTCTTATCTAACGAAGTGGATTATCGCTTTGCGAGACAGCGAGGGGTGTCGGAGCGCTTGAGCTTTGATTTACTTGAAAATATTTCGTACCAAGCAGAAATTGAATTCTCCCACTTTTATGCTCAAGAGCAAGAGAAAGGGATTGCAGAATTTTATCGCAACGGTATCAAAGTCTCATCTCAGCCGTTTGCTTCAAACAGCGCTGGCGGTCAATATAAAAAGGCCTTCGATGTTGTGGAAAATGGCTTTGATAGAATCGTCATAAAAGCCTCGAATAATGGGAATCCATACTGGCGTGGTGATAACAGCGATTTAACAGTAAGGGCGATTACATTTTCAGATAAAGCATCAGAAGCCCCTAATTTGTTCGTCAATATAGATTGGTCACTTAACTATCTGACAACAGAAGTTGAACCGGATGAAACGCTGGATCAAGGGTTCAAAACGGAAACCTTATTTGTTAAAGCAAGCAAATATTACACATCACTGACGGTTAACAAGGAACATCTACACAACAGTAATGAAGTTCTGTTACGTTCAATCGCCGTTACCGAGTTTGCCAGCAACCCAAGACAAGCACAGTGCGAAGAAGTCTACCCAATTAAAGGAGATGCTCAGACATTTTGTTTAACCGGAGACAAAGCTCCAGAGCTTTTTGGCTGTGATTTGAGCCAAGCCGTTATCGCTTGGAGTAAAGGCGTCAGTGATACTAACCATGGCGATCCAAACCGCAGTACCAAAGAGAATATTCTGCACAGTGACAACGATAAGTTTTTGTCTTTGGGTAAGGCTGGGAATGTAGAGCTGCGTTTGCGTGAACAGGGCCACATATCAGCGTGTCCAGTATTTGGTAAGGCGCTTTCCTTTAATGAGGTTTCTTCAACCCAGTTTAACGAAGTCGGCTTAGTTCGAGTAACGTTAACACGTTGTGAAAACAAGGAACTGAATTCAGGACAAATACTGCTGACTAACGATTTAGATAGCGGGGCGAAGATTTTTAATGCCGAACAACCTTTCTCGTTTAGCTTTGGCGAAGGCTTTGAAGGATGTGCAATTTCTCAAATAAAAATTGAAGATGCATTGAATGTCTATTGGAGTGGAGCTTTAGACCCATATGACGGTGATGGCGTTGATATCAATGCCATTACACTTGAGTAATTCATAACTCAATACGCATATGTACATGAAAAATAGAGAGTATTTACTCTCTATTTTTTTGTCTATTCATTGTTCAAACACCGCATTTCGATACGACCCATAAGTTTTCTAAATAAATCTCAACAAATCTCTTGATCTGCTCAATGAATTAGATATTATGACGATGCGTCAAAAATGACGTATCGTCATAAAGGTAAGGTACATAGATTTTGCATTCGTGTTACAATTGCAGCGTTAAGTGGTTTGACGAAAACGGATTGAAATAACATGTTTGGCTTTAACTGTAAAAAAGATGGTAAGAAAGAGTCGCAAGGCTGTTCTTTTGGTTTGTCCAAAAAACAGAAAGCGATAGCGGATAGAGAAGTCGAGTTAACTCTGTTGGCTAAATCTCTTGTTCAAGAACAAGGATTTAGCAATTTAACAATGGACAAATTGACGTCGGCTAGCCCGTACTCAAAGGGGACTATCTACAATCATTTTTGCAGTAAAGAAGATGTAATTTTGGCCCTGTGTATTCATTCGTTAAAAAGTGAAGCGCTGCTGTTTGACCGAATTGGTGATTTTGAAGGGAATACTCGGGAACGAGTGATTGCACTGCATGTTGCGTATCGTATTTATGCTCGTATGGAGCCGGTACTCTCAACGTGCGCCATCATGGCTAAAAGCCCCTGGGTATTAGAGAAAGCATCACCCGAGAGAGTCGCCGGATTAAACGCGCTCGAAGAGATGGTGATCAGCCAGGCCGATGAATTAGTCGGTTTAGCCGCTGATGTGGGTGATCTCAAATTTTCTTCAGGAATCGGCTCTGACGCGATAGTATTTGCAAACTGGTCCATTGCTTTTGGTTCCAATGCATTGACGCAAAATGCGTCTAATAGTCATTGTATCAATCGCTTACAAGACCCGTTTTCAGTGCTGCACAATGCAAACATGTTACTTGATGGTTTAGGTTGGAAGCCTCTTTCTTCGGAATGGGATTACCGTAAAACTTGGCGTCGAGTAGAAAGTGAATTATTCAGTGAAGAAGTCGAGTACTTAAACTCTGTTGGTCGTTAAATTCATACGTATCGATTAAAGCCCATGTATAGTGGGCTTTTAAATCACCATTTATGACGATTCGTCACATAATATTGGGGTTACCCCATGCTCTTATTGATGCATTAGTGTTGCTATTTTCGGAGTTTTTATAACTTCGGTGCTTAAGCCAGATTGATCTGGTTTTTTAATGGCAATAAATGACGAAACGTCACAAACGGAGACTGTGATGAAACCATCGAATCCACCGCCTAACAACATCAACGCTTGGTTTACACTACCAACCAAGTTTACTTTTTGGGTGATACTCACCACGTTATCACTTGTTGTCTTTGCGGCTTTAGGGGCAAAGAACCTCTATTTTAGAGGCGACTACAATATCTTCTTCGAAGGCTCCAATAAGCAGTTATTGGCGTTTGAAGAAATACAAACAACGTTTACCAAATCAGACAATCTCGCCATCGTTATCGCACCTGAGCAAGGATCGGTATTCACCCCCGAAATACTAACCCTGGTCCAAGATTTAACCAATGATGCATGGCAAGTTCCTTACTCTAGCCGTGTCGATTCGTTAGCAAACTACCAACATACAGAAGCCGATGCAGATGACCTGATCGTTGAAGACCTTATTTATGAAGGTTACGCGCTTACCGATCAACGTATACAAAAAATTAGGCGTGTTGCATTAACAGAGCCCGCTCTAGTGGACTCACTCATATCGAAAAAAGGCGATGTCACGGTTGTTAATGTGACGGTTCAACTGCCAGAAGTGGACAAAACGTCTGAAGTGCAAGAAGTCATTGTGAGCATCAACCAAATGGTGGAACGCTACCAAGCACTCTATCCCAATGTTGAGTTCCACAAGGCTGGCATCATCGCGATGAATAACGCGTTTATGCAATCTGCTCAGTCAGACACGGCTACCTTAGTGCCTGCCATGCTGATGGTCATTTTGGTCTTTTTAACCGTGATGCTTCGTTCTGTATTCGGTGTTCTGGCAACGCTTGTCGTCATTATTGGTTCTGTTGCAGCAACGATGGGGCTCTCTGGGTGGGCGGGAATGTTTATCAGTACGGCCACCGTAAATATACCCACACTGGTTATGACACTCGCCGTTGCCGATTGTGTCCATGTCATTGCGACAATGCGTCATAACATGCAGAGCGGTTACTCAAAACGATACGCTATTGAGCAAAGCGTTGCGGTTAACTTCATGCCTATTTTGATCACATCGGTCACTACTGCAATCGGCTTTTTGATGATGAATATGTCGGATTCGCCAGTACTCAGAGATTTTGGCAATCTAGCGGCCCTAGGCGTGATGATTGCGTGTTTCTTGTCGATGACACTGCTACCCGCCATGCTCAAGTGGCTTCCGATGAAAGTGAAAGAAAACCAGGCAACAGCGTCTAATCGATTCATGGATAAACTGGGTGATTTCGTTGTGAAGCACCGTAAGCCTCTGCTGCCGATCT
>NZ_JBNGCJ010000947.1:0-1771 GCF_049974785.1 Vibrio genomosp. F10 str. 9ZD137 | reverse complement strand
GCGATTGCTAAACGCCCTATTCCTGCTGGCGCTTTGCTGACGGCTCTGTTTTGTATCATCGCCGCAGTTTGGGGTTACCCAATGGATTTAGCTATCTGGCAACCGGTACTGTGTGTTGCGCTCATTGTTGGGGTATTTGTGCCATTACTAGAAGCTGGCATGGAAATGACGCGTGAAGGGAAAACCACACAGTCTGCCGCGATTGTCGTATTTTCTTCAGCGCTCGTTAACCCTGCATTTGGCTGGGCTCTCACCATGCTGTTGGATAACTTAGGGTTAGTCGGTTGTAAAGAACGCAGCAGTGAACTGAGTAAAATGAGCCGTTGGGTGTTGCCTGGCATTATGTTTATTGTGCTAAGTGGTGTGATGGCATTGGTTGGCCTTCTACCGGGGATTCCGGCGATTATCCCAAGCTTTCGCTAGGCTCAACTAACTATAGTTTGAAAGCAAAAGGCCTCGCACACGCGAGGCCTTGTTTTATCTATCGAACGGTTACAGCTGCCCTACTTCACTGACTTTAATCGCTTTCATCAACGTTGTGTTGAACGGTTCTAGTAAGCCATAGCCTGCTGTCTAAGCTCCAACCGTGAATGAAGATCAGTGCTGTCTCTCCGCTCCCGATTGTACCATACGCGATTGGCTCACCATCGCGAGATACCGCAATACCACACTGAACAAAAACCACCTGTTTTGAGCAGGTGACTCCTGTATTGCCTGTGGCTACATTCCGTAGCGGAACGTTTTACCTGCATTGACCATATCGCGATGTACCGGAGCTAGTGCATTCGCGTAGGCAGCGAGTAACTTCATGGTATATTCGCTGCGGTCGTGCAGTTGCAGGTCGGTACATTCGTGTTCAGTTGTCAGAATATCTTCGCAGTTACGAAACATCAGATGATCCGGCAGAAAACACACATGATTGTTTTTATTACCCGTCATCCTTAATTCACTGATCGGGTAGACGCCATTTACGCTGGATGAAACGCTCACCAGCAGCGCTGCTTTATGAGCCAGTTCCTCGTCGGTGGTCAGCATCAAAAAGTTCTTCAATGCAGGCGTTGCCATTCCATGCCACTCTGGGGTGATAAAAATGAACGCGTCCGATTTCTTAAGAATTTGAGCCACAGGTTTCCATTGTTTCCACTCCTCACTTCCTTGCCATACTCCTTCATTCCAAAACGGCAGATTCAGTTGGTGTAAATCGAGAACGGTTGCCTTGTCAAAATGAGACTCAGCCAGTGTTTGTAGGTAATAGGCGACATTTAGACTCTGAGAATGCGCTCTTTGACTTCCTGATACGATAGTAATGTTCATATTAATTCCTTTTTACGGTCTGAGATTGTGGTCGTTGATTGGTTTGTTTGTGAGCGAGGCGTAGCCAGCACAATTGAAAATAGAATTACTGAGGCACCAAGTAATTGGGGCCAACTCAGTGTTTGATTTAGTATTAAATACCCAAGAAAACAGGCAGAAACGCTGCTTAGAAATCCGAGAAAAGAGACGGTCACCGGAGGCAGTTTTTCGATACCGCGAAACCAAAGAAAGTAACCCAAAACGGCACCAATCAGGCTAAGGTATCCATAGCCTAGGTAGTTGATTGACGTAAGTTGGGTTGGAACGCCTTCTAGCCAAAGCGAGACAGGTAGCAAAACGATGCCGCCAAATAACAATTGCCAACCTGTAAACCCAAGCATCGTCATGCCCGTAGGACGTCCCCATTTTTTTGTCAGCACCACGCCTAAAGCCATGCTCAGCGTTCCAAGTATGGCGG
>NZ_JBNGCJ010000946.1:0-1675 GCF_049974785.1 Vibrio genomosp. F10 str. 9ZD137 | reverse complement strand
AATCTCCGTTGATCTTGATGAGAACATCCTAAAACTACTCAGACACAGAGTTGATGCTGTACCGATCGAGCGACAAGTGGGGTTAACGATGGTGTCGTCCGTAGCAAAGGCTGACCAAGTACTGATTCAAATCGACGAGAAACCGTTGATCAGTAATCCTATGTACATGATGTTTTCTAAAAATGAACGAGGACAACAGCTGAGCCACATTTTTGATCTGGGATTAACCTTGATCAAGGGTAATGGCTGTTACGACCAACTTATGCTGGGGAATCCTTGCGAGTAAACATTTAAACTAACCGCCCTGCCGCACTTTTTTCTTTCTCTCACAAGGGCGTGTTCCTCACAGAGGCTTGCCTAAAACAGTTATTTTCAAAAATAGTTCTCATAAAATCAACCTAACGAACCATTACGTTCTATTATTTACAAAAGAATCAATAAATAGGCAGATGCAATCATGAAACAACTTGGTTTTAAAAACTTACTCCTTATTTCAATCATTGCATTAGTTGCCGTGTCTGTTTCAACATCCAGTTACGTCTCTTATGTAAAGCAAGAAAAAACACTCATCGAGATTATTACTGCCGCTAATGAAGACTATGTTGCAAAGCAAGCCCAGTTAATTGAAAACCAGTTAGGTGAAAAAGTCTCTGGTTTGAATAAAATCGCTAAAAAATATCAATCAGAACAAATGACGGGAACGGCTGAGAGCTTTATCGAATTTACCAAAATAATGGCCGGAGCGATGAACCTGAACAGTTCAGTGGTTGGCTTTGAAAACGGCGATGGCTATTGGAATCAAACCGCAGACACCTGGCCTAATCACAAGTTGGATGGTGACATTACCGAGCGGTCTTGGTATCAACTCGCTCGAACGAGCAGCGGAACCGCCATCACCGATCCATACCTAGGGAGTGGTTCTGATGTTTACTGGGTAAGTATCGTTGAGAAAATCAAAGAAGGGATGATATCCGTCGATATGCAGCTTGGGTTTCTCAATGAAATGGTCAAAGGCGCGACAGAAATTCCAGGGGCCATTGCCATCATCATGAATCAGGACTCGACCATTTTGGCCTCATCTACCGACTTATTAAAAGCCAGTGACAAAGCCACCAACTACCCATGGTTCAAAGGCGTCGTCAATAATGCTGTGACCAATGTCAGTCGTGTCCAACATTACCAACATAATGGCAGCGACAAGCTTCTCTTTTCACACAAAATTAATATCGCCGATAAGAGCTGGTATTTTGCGATAGGTGTCGACAAAGAGGTCGCTTTCGCCAGCTTAGCCGCCGCAAAATACTCGGCAATCATCAGCACGTTGATCGCCACGATCGTTAGTATCATCATTGCAGTCTTGGTCTTGCAGGTGCTGTATCGCCCTATTTTAGCACTAAGACAAACCATTGATGGATTGTCTCAAGGTAATGGCGATTTAACCCAACGTCTCGACGTCAAAACCAAAGACGATCTCGGTGAAATTGCGAATGGGGTCAATAAATTTATCGAAAATCTGCAAAACATGATGCTTGAGATAAAAGGCGCAACGGGTGACTTAAATGAGAACATCGATAAACTCAAAGATCAGTCACAACGCAACTCTGTGATTCTTCAAAATCACGTTTCTGAAACAGAACAGGTTGTTACTGCCATTGAGGAAATGAATTCAACCGCC
>NZ_JBNGCJ010000945.1:0-10267 GCF_049974785.1 Vibrio genomosp. F10 str. 9ZD137 | reverse complement strand
TGGCGGGGCAAACGGCAGCTCAAGCATTGAATAAAGCCGAAGTTGCTGAAGGAGACAGAGTCCTCATTCTTGCTGGTGCTGGCGGGGTTGGACACATAGCGGTGCAAATTGCTGTAGCCGCAAAAGCCGAAGTGTTTACCACATGCAGTGAAGCTAATCTTGACTATTTGGCGACACTGGGCGCCCATGCCATCAACTATGAATTTGCTCCCGTGTCAGAGAGAGTGGAAGAAGTCGATGTGTTGATTGACCTCGTCGGTGGTGATGCAGCGCTTGATGCTTTGAAGTGCTTAAAAGACGGTGCCAGAGTGGTGACTGTTCCAACATTGAGTGCGGAACTGATTTGTGAGAAAGCTCAGCTATTAGGCTTCAAAGCAACAGGAATGCTTGTGGATCCAAACCCTGAACAACTCGATACCATGCTCTATATGGTCAGTGTTGGGCTCTTGAAAACAGAGGTTCAACAAATTTTCCCTTATACCCAAGCGCAAGATGCCCATTTGCAGGTTGAAACCGGGCGCACGCGGGGCAAGGTGCTACTTGATATGCAGTGTTAGACATCTTTACCAGTGTCTTTGAAAGCTTTGCTCTGTGGTTTTCTGATTCGGCCTTATGGGTACTTTTTATCAGTGGTTTTCTTAGTGCCACACTATTACCCGGAGGCTCTGAAGCGGGTTTAATTGCTACGTTAAGCCTTAATCAATATTCCACTCTAGTGATCATTTTGGTTGCCACTGTAGGTAATACTCTTGGAGGGATGACGAACTATTGGCTAGGTTTATGGCTACCCAATCGAACTCAACAAGAAAAACATGGTCATAAAGCCATTCGCTGGTTGAATCGTTATGGCTACTGGACGTTATTATTTAGTTGGTTGCCCATTATTGGCGACCCTTTGTGCTTGGCTGCGGGGTGGTTAAGAATGCGATTCTTGCCCTGCTTTGCACTCATTTTGATCGGAAAAGCGCTTCGTTATAGCCTATTATCCGCCATTTATTTTGGTTTTTTTTAAGGAAATGTCATGAGAAACATTTGGTTAGGGGCGCTTTCACTCCTTACTATTACAGCCTGTTCGAGCTATACAATTCCTTCCGTTCCTTTTTTCTCGTCATTGCCAGAAGGCGTTACTCTCATTGAAGAAGTCGAACCGACATCGGGCAAGGTGATGATTCCGTATTCTAAGTATCAATTGGAGAACGGGTTAACGGTTATTTTATCCCCAGATGATTCTGATCCGCTTGTACACGTAGATGTGACCTACCACGTTGGCTCAGCCCGTGAAGATGTTGGTAAGTCGGGTTTTGCGCATTTCTTTGAGCATATGATGTTCCAAGGTTCCGAAAATGTCGGTGATCAGGAGCACTTTAGGATCATTACTGAGGCAGGGGGAACGTTAAACGGTACAACAAATCGAGATAGAACGAATTATTTTCAAACCGTTCCGTCCAATCAACTTGAGAAAGTTCTTTGGTTAGAGTCGGATCGAATGGGCTTTTTACTGGATGCAGTTTCACAAAGAAAGTTTGAAATTCAACGTGATACAGTAAAAAATGAAAGAGCACAGAGTTACGATAATCGCCCATATGGCCTGATGTGGGAGAGAATGGGAGAAGCCATTTATCCCGAAGGACACCCATATTCGTGGCAACCTATCGGGTATGTCGAAGACCTTGATCGTGTGGATGTCAATGATCTCAAAGACTTCTTTTTGCGTTGGTATGGCCCGAATAATGCGGTGATCACCATCGGTGGTGATATTGATCAAGATGAGACTCTGGAGTGGATCGTTCAGTATTTTGGCTCAATTCCCAAAGGACCAGAGGTCAAAAAAGCGGAAAAACAACCGGCCATATTGACGGAAGATCGATACTTGACCCTTGAGGATCGTATTCAGCAACCTATGGTCGTTATAGGGTGGCCTACCGAGTACCGAGGCCATGCTCAGCAAGCTTCACTCGATTCTTTAGCTAATGTGCTCGGCGGTGGCGCAAATAGCCTGCTATATCAACGCTTAGTTAAAACTCAAAAAGCGGTTGATGCTGGCTCATTTCAAGATTGTGCTGAGTTGGCGTGTACGTTCTACGTGTATGCAATGGGTACATCGGGCGACAATGGTGATTTAACCCCTCTCTATGAGGAATTACTGGCGACTCTTGATGAATTTGCTAAGACAGGTGTTGAACAAGCAAGGTTAGATCAGATTACAGGAATGGCTGAAGCGAATGCGGTGTTCGCACTCGAAAGTGTGCGCGGGAAAGTCACTCAGCTTGCCTCGAACCAAACCTTCTATGGCCAGCCAGATCGCATTGAAACTCGATTACAGCAAATTAATGCGGTGTCTCCTGAATCCATAATGGCGTCCTTTAAAGACTACATCGAAGGCAAGCCGAAGGTGACTTTGAGTGTTATCCCGAAAGGCAAAATGGACTTAACTGTCAGAGAGGCCGATTTTATACCGGCACAACGTGCGCTTCCAGGTTACCAAAAAATCTCAGACAATGAACTAGAGCTGCGCAAAGCAGAAGATAACTTTGATCGCTCAGTCATGCCTTTAGTCGCGGGTGGAGTGAAAGCCCAAATGCCGAGTTTGTATGAGCTCTATTTTGACAATGGGTCTGAGCTGCTAGGCACCGTGACCAGTGAAACACCGACTGTGCAGATCGAAATTTATTTGCCTGCGGGTGAAAGGCATGTTGCCAAAGGAAAGGAAGGGTTGGCTAATCTAACGGCTTCCTTACTGGGAGAAGGTACGCAATACCGGACTCTTGAGGTACTTCAGGCTGAACTGGATAAACTGGGGAGCGATATCAGCGTTAGTGCCGGCACTTATTCGACCACTCTGAGTATTTCAACGTTAACGAAAAACCTCACACCCACACTCAAGATCGTGGAAGAAGTGTTGCTTTCCCCTAAGTTTGCTCAAGAGGACTTTGATCGAATCAAACAGCAGATGATGGAAGGGATCGTTTATCGTCATCAGACACCTAATTGGCTGGCATCACAAGCGACACGACAAGTGGTCTTTGGACGATCCATTTTTTCTCGCTCTAGCGATGGAACTGAAGCGTCTGTATCGAGTATAACGCTGGCGGATGTGACTGAGTTTTATCAAAAACACTACACTCCGAATGGCGCTCAGATTGTGGTAGTGGGTGATGTTACGAAGAAAGAGATCAAACGAGAGTTAGCATTTTTATCAAACTGGCAAGGGGAAGCCTCTCCACTTCTTAGACCTCAGGTTGTAACCCCTCTAACTGAACAGAAGCTTTATTTAGTTGATAAACCACATGCTCCTCAAAGTCTTGTCAGACTGGTAAGAAAGGGCATGTCATTTGATGCTACCGGCGAAGCTTATTTGGCTCAATTGGCCAACTTTAATTTAGCTGGAAACTTTAACAGCCGTATCAATCAAAACTTACGTGAAGATAAAGGGTATACCTACGGTGCGAGTGGTTATTTAGCCTCCAACAGAGAAGTCGGTGTCATCGTGTTCAGTGCTCAAGTCAGAGCCAATACCACCTTGGCTTCCATTCAAGAGATGCAAAAAGAGTTAGCGCTCTATAGCGACAAAGGTATGACGGCAAATGAGCTGGAGTTTCTTCGTTTAGCGGTGGGCCAACAAGACGCACTTAAATATGAAACGCCTTCCCAAAAAGCGGCGCTATTGAGAAACATATTAACGTACAGTCTTGATGAAGATTATCTTGAGCAGAGAAATCAAATCGTAGATACGGTGAATAAAGCAACGCTGAACACATTGGCAGCGAAATGGTTTGACCCAAGCGATTATCAAATAATTGTTGTCGGTGATGCGAAAAGCCTGAAATCGGAGTTAGAAAAATTGGATATTCCGATAGAAGAGCTTGAAATCATCCGTTAGAGTACACATTAATAAGGGGCGGATATCTCCGCTCTAATTCTAATCACTTATTTAGCGCCAGAGTCGTAATGGGTTTACCCTTTGGTGTGTTAAATATGAACATAAGCGACCCTTATTTTGACTGATTTTGCTGCTAGGCTAGAATTAATAGCTAAAAAACCGGAAGTGTTTAAGCAATATGGACGTGGTGTAGAGCGTGAGACGTTACGCTATCGCCTTGATGGCCACCTTGCGACAACGCCACACCCCGAAGGATTAGGATCAGCGTATTCAAATAAATGGGTTACAACCGATTTTTCTGAATCGTTACTCGAGTTCATTACTCCGGTCTCAAATGACGTCTCTACGTTATTGTATCAACTGGAAGACATTCATCATTTTGCTCAAACTAAACTTGGTGATGAAAAAGTGTGGCCTCTTTCAATGCCATGCTACGTCAGCTCTGAAGACGACATAAACTTAGCGTACTATGGAACGTCAAACTCAGGAAAAATGAAAACCTTATACCGAGAAGGTTTGAAGCATCGATATGGTAGCCTGATGCAAATTATTTCGGGTGTACACTTCAACTTTTCATTCCCTGAATCGTATTGGGATGCTCTGTTTGGTGAGCAACCACAGCAAGAACGTGAAGCCAGTAAATCAGATGCTTATTTTGGTTTAATCCGTAATTACTACCGATTTGGTTGGCTAATACCATATTTCTTTGGTGCTTCTCCAGCGTTATGCTCATCTTTCTTAAAAGGTCGAGAAACGAAGCTGCCTTTTGAAAATATTAACCAAACACTGTATTTGCCCCACGCAACCGCATTGAGACTCAGTGATCTAGGTTATACCAACAGCGCGCAAAGCATACTTAGAATTGGCTTTAATAGCTTAGACCAGTATTTAGAAGGGCTGAATAAAGCGATACGCACCCCTTCAGACGAGTTTGCTGACATTGGTGTAAAAGTGGATGGTAAGTACCAACAGTTAAACAGCAATGTTCTACAGATTGAAAATGAGCTTTATGCTCCTATTCGTCCGAAACGAGTGGCCAAAAGTGATGAAAAACCGTCTGAAGCGTTAGCACGAGCAGGGGTTGAATACATTGAAGTCCGATCATTAGATGTAAACCCGTTCAGTTCTGTTGGTATTACTGAAGAGCAAGTGCGCTTTTTAGACCTCTTCCTGACTTGGGCAACGTTAACCGATTCTGAGCCAATGGATAACTGTGAGCTGGAATGTTGGAGAGATAACTGGAACAAAGTCATTCTAGAAGGGCGTAAAACCGGTCTCGAATTACAGATAGGTTGCCGTGGAGAACGTTTACAGCTGCAAGAATGGGCTAAGCGCGTATTTGATGATCTCATTTTGATTGCCGAGTCTATGGATAGCGCTCAAGGCGGTCGTGCATATCAAGATGTTTGTGAAAAGTTGATTAAGTGGATTGATAACCCTGAGCTAACGATTTCAGGCCAATTACTTGAACAGACAAAACAGCAGGGTGGGCTTGGTCAGCTTGGGTGTAGTCTTGGCATGAAATATCGAGAGCAGTACCAGCAGCATCAATATAAAGTATACTCACAAGAGTTAATGGAGCAGGAAGTCATTCGCTCTGTACAAGCTCAACGCGAGCAAGAGAGCCTAGATACAGAGAGCTTTGATGAGTATTTAGAGAATTACTTCTCATATTTAAAATAGTTTAATGCTCTCACCTCGCTCAACGCTGGTAAGCAAAACATAAAGAACAAATAAGTGATACGAACGAAAAACCGTTTGTACACCATAATGACAGAGGAAAAAGTAATGCCGTTATTAGATAGTTTTACCGTCGACCACACTCGCATGAATGCACCTGCAGTGCGTGTTGCAAAAACAATGCAGACGCCTAAAGGCGACACGATTACGGTGTTTGATCTACGTTTTACTGCACCCAATAAAGATATTCTTTCAGAAGAAGGCATCCACACATTAGAGCACCTTTACGCGGGCTTCATGCGTAATCACTTGAATGGTGATTCTGTCGAGATTATTGACATCTCTCCAATGGGTTGTCGTACGGGCTTTTACATGAGCCTGATAGGTACACCGAGTGAAGATGCGGTTGCTACGGCTTGGCTAGCGGCAATGGAAGATGTATTGAAGGTCACTGATCAAAACAAGATCCCTGAGCTTAATGAGTACCAATGTGGTACCGCGGCAATGCATTCACTATCTCAAGCCCAAGATATTGCAAAAAACATCATTGCAGCAGGCATCTTAGTCAATAAAAATGATGAGCTAGCGTTGCCAGAAGCGATGCTAAAAGAGCTGAAAGTAGACTAATACCAACACTCTTACGTAAAAAAAAGCCTTGAGGTTGTCTCAAGGCTTTTTATTTTCTATCGCAATGTTGAAAGCTATTTGCGGTTAAAAGCTATTTGCGTAATTTGGGAAACACTCGAACCAGTTTAATTCGGTTCTCTTCCAGCTCGATGATTTCCATCGGGTGCCCTGATATCTGAATACTAATGTGGCTTTCAGGGATATCCTCTAAGTGCTCAAGAAGCAAACCGTTTAGTGTTCTAGGCCCATCGGTTGGAAGTTTCCATTGCAGCCCTTTATTTATATCACGTATGTTGGTACTGCCTTCAATGAAGAAGCTACCATCGACTTGAGGCGTGATTTCATCAGATAAACTTGGTGCGATTGAGGTAGTAAACTCCCCCACAATTTCTTCTAAAATATCTTCAAGTGTCACAAGTCCGTTAATATCACCGTATTCGTCAACGATAAGGCCGATCCGCTGTTTGTTTCTCTGAAATTTAAGCAGTTGGACGTTAAGTGGCGTGCTTTCTGGAATGAAATAGACTTCATCAGCGGCTCGTAACAATGTCTCTTTATTAAATTCATTCTTCTCAAGCATTAAACGGTACGCTTCACGAAGTCTCAACATCCCGACGACTTCGTCGATTTGATCTCGGTAGAGTACCGCTCTTCCGTGGGGAGAGTGAGTCAGCTGACGCACGATGGATTTCCAGTCATCGTTGATATCGATGCCTGTGATCTCGTTCCTTGGAATCATAATGTCGTTTACGGTTACGTGCTCTAAATCCAGGATAGAGACCAACATATCTTGGTGTCGCTGTGGGATAAGGTTACCCGCTTCATTGACGACCGTACGTAATTCATCTGAACTGAGGTGTTCTTCTTTATTATGATCAGCTCTTACCCCTAATAATCGGATGAATCCATTGGTAATAAAGTTAACTAAAATGACCAGAGGGGAAAGAACTTTCATTAAAATTGAGAGGAAGATACTGCTAGTAAATGCGACTCGCTCAGGGTAGAGACTTGCGATGGTTTTCGGGGTCACTTCAGCAAACACTAAGACGAATAAAGTCAGTAAGCCCGTTGCAATAGCGACACCAGCATCACCATATAAGCGCATTCCTATGATTGTGGCGATGGCTGAAGCCAGAATGTTGACTAAGTTATTGCCAATCAGGATAAGACCAATGAGTCTATCGGGTCGGTTTAACAGTTTTTCAACCCGCTTTGCGCCTTTGTGTCCGGTACCTGCTAAGTGCTTTAGCCGATAGCGGTTAAGGGACATCATTCCCGTTTCTGTGCCTGAAAAGTATCCTGAGATAAGCAGTAAACAGCCAAGTAACGTGAACAAAAAAACAGTGGAGATGTCGTCCAAACTAAATTTTCCCTTTTTGTGCCTAGATTAATTTATGACCGAAGATACGTAGAATGTCAATTAAGCAAAAAACATGTCATTCGGTTTAAAAGTAGTGAGAAGAGTAACTTACTCTAGTTAAGTAAGAATGATTTCTTTGACGAAACGGCTTCCAAAGTAGGCTAGCGTCAATAGCGTTGCGCCAGCGACGGCAAACCAAGTGACTTTTCGTCCTCGCCAGCCTTTTTGGTAATGTCCCCACAGCAGTGTCGAATATATCACCCAAGCGATAAAAGACAGAACCGCTTTGTGCGCTTTGCCTTGAATAAACATATCTTGAACAAAGATGGACCCAGTAACGAGTGTGCCGGTTAATAGTAATGTTCCAATTAAGATAATCTTAAATAATTGGCGCTCTACCATCATTAAAGGCGGTAAATTAGGGTTAATAGCAAAAGCGTTTTTCGTTTTGAGTTTATGATCAAGCCAGGCTAGTTGAAGCGCGTACAAGGCTCCAATGGACAGTGTGGCGTAGGCAAACAACGCTAATGAAATGTGGAAGAGTAACTTTGGATCATTTTCTAGATGCGTAATAAAGGCGCTGGATAAGAACGTCGCCGCCATTAAGTTTAAGGCTGAAAAGCTATAGACGACAGGCAGTAAAAACCACAGTCTTGTTTTGAGCATAGCGACGCTCATCGCGAGAGAGATAATAAAGCTAATTAATGAGGCAACGTTAAGAATACTGAGGTTTTGGCCGCCGCCATCAAGAATAAGATCACTTAATAACAAGCCGTGAAAGGCCAGTGCGCCTGCTGCGCTTATAAAAACAGTTTTGGAACGAATGCCAGTTTGTTGCACCAATCCAGGAACAATCGTTGCGATCGAAAGTGCATATAAAATTGCAGAGGTAACCGCGATTAAGTTATCCATCAATACCACAAGTTTTGTCGTTGAATTAAGGAATTATAACCTGCATCAAGCGCGTGGGCTATCGTATAGTGAGATCGAATTGTAATAGATGAGATATCAAAACCAAAGAAGGGTATGACAACGGGTATGACTCCATCCATGGCTAATGTATACTCGTGATAATTTGTCGCCTGATAGCGAAGAGTAGAGAGATGTTTGAGAATTTAACCGATCGATTATCCAAAACGCTGAAAAATATCAGCGGTAAAGGTCGCCTGACCGAAGATAATATTAAAGAGACGCTACGCGAAGTTCGTATGGCGCTATTGGAAGCTGACGTAGCGCTTCCTGTTGTTCGTGACTTTGTAAAGCGCGTTAAAGAAGGGGCGGTAGGTGTAGAGGTATCTAAATCTCTCACTCCTGGTCAAGAGTTCATCAAGATCGTTCAAGCAGAACTTGAAGCCGTGATGGGGGAGTCTAATGAAGCCCTTGATCTTGCCGCTCAGCCTCCTGCTGTTATTTTGATGGCCGGTTTACAAGGTGCAGGTAAAACAACCAGTGTTGGTAAGCTGTCGAAGCTACTGAGCGAACGAGATAAAAAGAAAGTTTTGGTCGTATCAGCCGATGTTTATCGCCCTGCGGCGATCAAGCAACTAGAAACGCTAGCGGGTGATGTGGGCGTGGATTTTTTCCCATCCTCAGCAGATCAAAAGCCTATCGATATCGCGAATGCTGCTATTGATCATGCCAAGAAAAAGTTCTACGACGTGCTTCTTGTCGATACCGCAGGTCGCTTAGCGATTGATGAAGAGATGATGGCTGAGATTAAAGATCTCCATACGGCCATTAATCCAGTCGAAACCTTATTTGTTGTCGATGCGATGACGGGTCAAGATGCAGCCAATACGGCTAAAGCGTTTGGTGACATGTTACCGCTGACCGGGGTTATTTTAACCAAGGTTGATGGTGATGCCCGTGGTGGTGCAGCGCTGTCTGTTCGTCATATTACTGGCAAGCCGATTAAATTCTTAGGTGTTGGCGAAAAAACGGATGCACTAGAACCTTTCCACCCGGATCGTGTTGCTTCACGTATTCTAGGAATGGGAGACGTATTATCTCTCATTGAAGATCTGCAGCGTAATGTTGATACCGATAAAGCGGAAAAGCTAGCTAAGAAGTTTAAAGAGAAGAAAGGCTTTGATTTAGAAGATTTCCGTGAACAGCTAGGCCAGATGCAAAATATGGGCGGTATGATGGGAATGATGGATAAGTTACCAGGAATGAGTAACTTACCCGACAACGTTAAAGATAAAGTTGACGATAAAATGTTTAAGCAAATGGAAGCGATCATTTGTTCAATGACGATGAAAGAGCGCAAACGCCCAGAACTTATCAAAGGTTCACGTAAAAAACGCATCGCAGCCGGCTCTGGTACTCAAGTGCAAGACGTAAACCGCTTATTGAAGCAATTTACTCAAATGCAGAAAATGATGAAGAAAATGCAAAAAGGCGGCATGAAAGGCATGATGCGCAATATGCAAGGCATGATGGGCGGTGGTGGAATGGGCGGCATGGGTGGAATGGGCGGAGGCGGTGGCTTCAATCCATTTGGTCGTTAGTCTCTTTTTCACCAAACAAAACTTTAAGCCAACTTTATTATCAAGCTGTTATCTAAATCACAAATTCTGTTGACTATTTGTGGTGGCGAAAAAGTAGCTAAATGTCTTGCAAAGCCTCGGAATAAGAGTAAAATTCCGAGGCTTTATTTTGGCACGAGACCCCAAACTGTCACTTTTGTGTACGGTTATTGGGGTTAAGATCGGAAGAGC
>NZ_JBNGCJ010000944.1:0-943 GCF_049974785.1 Vibrio genomosp. F10 str. 9ZD137 | reverse complement strand
AGCGGCAACAGCAACAACCGCCGTAGCAGTTGAGAGTAAACCGAAAGCTAAGGCTTCTTCTGATCAAAGCCAGCCATCTCAAATGGTTGAATATTGGTATGAGAAAGCGTCTAACGAAGAAAGAACCGTATTCAGTGACTGGGCGTTTGATAACAGAAAAACTAAAGAAGTAGAAGTTATCGAAGGCAGTAAAGCATTAGAAATGACCAGTTACTGGTATGGCCAGGGTAATGTGAAGGAAAGAAAACAGATTTTAGCTTGGTTATTAGAGCAAGAATAAACTTAAAAGGCAGGTGAAATCTCAGTGATAAACACCTGCCTATTACCTCATACTTTTTGCCCTTTTTTTTGTTGGCAAATAAATGCCGTCAACCTGACAACGTCACCGCTCTCAAGTTTACAATCAACAAGTGGACCCGTCTGTGGAGTTCCTGTGTTTGATAATACAGGAAATGAGAAAACTAAGGCTAAAAACATGATTTTGGCTAGGTTCATTCTTTGTCCTCTTATTTTTCACTTTAAATATGCAGTAAATCATGATGTATATGGGTTGTCCGTCAATTAAACAACTTCAACTTTTAGGGTGATGCCATTCACCGCTATTATTTTGATCGTTTGCCCAGACGATATTGCTTGAGATGTCTCTGCTTTCCAGGTGGAATCCCCAACTTTTAATCGACAAGACCCAGCAGGTAAATCTTCAGTCAATGTGATTACTTTACCCACAAGCTGCTTTTGTTTCTGATTGAGATCTCGCTTGCTATCGTCTTGAGTGTCTTTCTTAATTTGCTTTCGCCACCACAACCAGGTTGTCATAAGAGAAAATACCCCAAACGATACCCATTGTAGCTGCCAACTCATCGGTAAACTAGACAAGATAACACCGACAATAAGCGCTGAAATTCCTAGCCATAAAAAATAACCGGCGGTGCCCAGCAACTCC
>NZ_JBNGCJ010000943.1:0-1943 GCF_049974785.1 Vibrio genomosp. F10 str. 9ZD137 | reverse complement strand
GAATCCGTCTTGAAGCGTTTGTTAGCCGTTCATTCCCAAAGGTTATTGCCTACTCAACAGGAACTTACGCAAATCTCTTTCAGCTCGCATAACAAACAGAATAAAGACCTTGTCACCGTCTTGTTTATAGAAAACACGGCACGGATTAACGACAACTTCACGATAACTTAAATGTTCTAGTTCGGGCGGAACACGACCTGATTCTGGAAAAGTTTCTAGGCGTTCAACTTTAGAGAAGATCGTTTGTACCAACTGCTTTGCAGCTACAATATTTTCAAGTGCTATGTATTCAGCGATATCGTTGAGGTCAGATAGCGCTGGCTCAGTCCAGATTATTTCAGCCATTTTGACATTTTGTCCTTGGCTTCATCATGACTTACCACTTTACCGTCAGCTAGTGCACGCTCGCCTCGTGCAATGCCCTCCAGAATAACCAAACGATTTTGCATAAACTCGTAATCATCAACATCAACTAGATACGCTGATGGCTTACCATGCTCAGTAATTAATACTGGTTCTTTAGTGTCGTGGAGATCAGCGAGGATCTTGGTTGCTTGACGTTTAAGTGATGTAACTAGTTCTACTTTCATGAAAGCTGCTCCAAAGGAATACTAGAGTGATACTATTCTATCACTTTAAGTATAGCAAGCTCCATGACGGCTAACGCCCGCTTAAGGGGCAGCCAACGCTACTGCCAAGCTTCCGCATAACACCGTAATCACAAAAACCAACGCATAGTAAAAGTGCCGCGCGTTGGCTGTCCCTCTTGAAGCGTTTGTTATGTTTTGGGCCAATGGGTACGATTTAGACCATAAACAGCATGATCTACAACTCGGCCATTCAAATTTTCTGCGCGACTGATTATGCCCTCAAGCGAGAAACCTAAACGTTCACATACATTACGACTTGGAATATTTTCGCTCGCTGCTGATATCTGAACCTTTTCCATATCAAATTCAGTAAAAGCCAAGTCGGTCAGTTTTAAAACTGACTTACTCACGATACCTTTACCTTGGTATTCAGAGCTTAACCAGTAGCCAATCTCTACTTTTTTCAGTTGACGGTTAATACTGTTAAAACTGATATTTCCAACCAACTTATCTTGGTAAATCATCCCACAAACTAAGGATTTTCCATCAGCATAATCATGCAATGAACTTTTGATAAAGCTAAGAAAAAACGCTTCATTGCTTGCATGAGGAGGCCAAGCTAACCATTGACTCAAATATTCTCGCTCTCGACTGACAATTTCAAGATAGGCCGAAGCAAACTTGGGAGTAACCAAAGCCAGTTTCAGATCGGTATCAACATCCAATGTAAACATGATTTCCTCTTAAAAACATAACGCCCAATTAACGTGTGAGCAACGCTGCCACCTACCTAAACCACTGCGCCGTAAACACTAAACTCAACCTGAAGTGAAAGCGCCAAGCGTTGCGAATCACTGTTGAATTGTTTGTTATGTTTTACCACAAACGACTGATTTAATTGAGAAAGAATTGCTATTTCTAACTAGTTTTCTGAGCCAAACCACAAGGCAAGAACTAACTTGGCCATCAAAGACGACCAACCTAAAAGGTGTAATTCCACTTCCCAGCCCAATGAGGCAACCCGACCAAGGTAGAACAAGCGCCCTTTCTTTCCAACCAAAGCGCTAAACAATGCTTAATTGCCGAGGCAACTGCCAAGCCGAAATGCTGATTGACTAAGAACCTAAAAGCGACTTTGAGCCAATTAAACCTGAAACCAACCGCCACGACCTGCCAATGAAGCAACCCACGAACATTGGCATGTTTTACGGCCTAAGTGATTCAAGAACTTAGGCCGACAATGCGGATTTGCTGAGTCTACTAGGGATGAATTGCCAGAGGGACAAAGAACTAGAGCCGAAGACATTTAAGCCCTTGAAATACAAGTAAACATAACGCTCTGCTAAGCGGCAA
>NZ_JBNGCJ010000942.1:0-3512 GCF_049974785.1 Vibrio genomosp. F10 str. 9ZD137 | reverse complement strand
AATCATAGCGGCTATGACACCACAGATAAGGCACCCAAGAAGAAAAGGGGGACCCATGGTGTTCATTTGGTGCATTAGAAATGCCCAGCTAAGCTCGAAATGAAAAGCTTCAGTTGGAACGTTCATGACCAGTGCTCCGACTTTATAAGCGCAATAAAACAATACGGGCATGGTGATGGGGTTGCTTATCCAGACCAAGGCAACAGAGAGAGGAAGATTCACACCACAAGATATTGCTAGGCCAGCGGCTAAAAGCATTTGGCTAGGTAAAGGGACAAACGCCATGAACAAGCCAACGGCAAAGGCTCCCGCAGCTGAACGGCGGTTTAAACACCAAAGATTAGGGTTATACAGAACACTGCCAAAAATTTTTAGTGCCTTCTGACGCTTAATTACGCTGTGGTCAGGCATAAAACGTTTGATGAATTTTCTTGGCATAGGAAAATATGACTCTCTTAATAAATTACTGGACGTTATCTTCGTTCTCTATAACGGTTTTAAGTTCTCCGTTTTGGCCATCTTTGCCTGACTGGAAGTGGTCTATTATCTCCATTATGTGTGTAATCGCATCTATCAAGTATAGAAGGTTACGGCCGTCCTTTGGTATTTCCCTTGCAGTATTCACGGTGTTAATAGAAGGACATCAACTACAACAACATCAGAATGTCATTTTCAAACACGGTGTGGATATTACCATAAATGCTCGAATTGACAGCTTTTTTAAGCAAATACGTCACGGTTATGAGGGGACGGTTTTAGTCAGTACAATCAATGGCCAAAGATTGTCATTTTTTGAACAGCCGACAATACGCCTTGTTAGCCCTATGCCTTTAAAATTGGGCGATACTCTTCAGGCTAATGTTATCGTAAAGCCTATTTATGGACGAAAAAATGAGTACGGTTTCGATATCGAATCCCACTATTTGGTCAAGGGCTGGGTCGCTAGGGGGACCATCAAATCGGATCGTTCTTATGTCGTAACTAGCCAACGCTCATACCGCCAAACTCTTTACCAACGGACACTCGATTATGTCGACCAAAGTGCGGTTAAAGGTCCAATCATGGCCTTGGTCTTTGGTGAGAGGTTGTTTCTCACGAAAACTCAGTGGCAAAATTATCGAGACAGTGGCCTGAGCCACCTCATCGCTATATCCGGTTTACATATCGGAGTGATGTTTGTAGTTGGTTTTTATATTGGAAAGGTGTTAAGTCGGATTTCCCCCTCACTTCTTTGGCTCCCCTGGCTGGTGGGTAGCATACTGGCGATTGGGTATGCATGGCTTGCTGGCTTTAGTATTCCAACCCAACGGGCGTTAGCAATGTGTGTGACAGGATCGTTGCTGCTTGTGGCGAGCAATAGGCAACCGTTACTCAAAAAGCTGCTGATTACAATGTCGATTGTTTTGGTTTTCTCTCCATTTTCAGTGTTATCGAGCAGTTTCTGGTTATCCTTTTATGCGGTCGCTATGGTCATTTACACCTTAAGCCAGCCTAAAGTTAATGGAAGTCAGTTTTTATCAACACTGAAAATTCAGGTCTTGATTGTGCTTTGGATGGTGCCCATTACCGCAGTGCTGTTTAGCGGGTTCAGTGCCAGTAGCGTAATTTACAACAGCCTATTCATTCCTTGGTTTAGTGTTGTCGTTATACCGTTTACTTTTCTAGCCCTGTTTTTCACCATTCTGGATATTGGCCTTGCTGCTTGGAGTTGGCAAGTCGTGGAATTGGTACTTCTTCCAGTACATTGGAGCACCGATTATGCATCGTTCAGTTGGTTATCGCTCTCGCGCTTTCAAGTAGGAATGTTTATAGGCGTGTTTTGCTTCGCGTTTATTGGCGGCTATTTGAACCATAAAGCGAGAATACTGGTGGGCGGTATTTTGATTTGTGCTGCATTCTATGAATGGGACAAACCGAATCATTCCAATCAATGGCGTGCTGATGTGTTGGATGTGGGACACGGGCTTGCGGTGTTGATTGAAAAAGAGGGTCGGGCGGTGGTGTATGACACAGGTAACCGATGGGAGGATGGCTCTATAGCTGAATCCTTGATCATTCCGATTCTAAAAAGGCGAGGAATAAACCAACTAGACGGATTGATACTCAGTCACCTTGATGCCGATCACGCTGGTGGACGAGAAGAGCTGGAAAGACAGATGTTGCCTTTGTTCAAATGGTCGCCTCAGTCTTTAGGCGGTTATCAACCGTGCGTAAAGGGTATGGACTGGTTTTGGCAAGGTCTAAGGTTTGAGGTTCTATGGCCTATCTCTCAAGTAAAGAGAGCTTACAATCCTCACTCGTGTGTGATTCGCGTAACCGATGATAATGCCTCTTTTAGTCTGTTGCTGACGGGAGATATTGACGCAATGGTTGAGTGGTTACTTATCCGAGAGCCTAAAACATTAGTCAGCGATGTGCTTATTGTTCCTCATCATGGTAGCCGTACGTCATCAACCTCCAAGTTTATAGAGAATGTACAAGCCAAGGTTGCGATTGCTTCTCTGGCAAAAGGAGGTCGGTGGAATCTGCCCAATGAGTCGGTTGTCACTCGTTATCAAGAACATAATAGTGACTGGTTAGATACTGGCCAGCATGGGCAAATAACGGTCAAGGTGATTGACAATATGTGGCAAGTTTCGACGATTCGAGAAAGAGAAGGTACACGCTGGTATAGGCAGATGCTGCGTAACGGAGTAGAATAGAATCAATATTGCATTCAAAATTAAGCACTTTTATGTCGACAACTACAGATGAAACCACGCTGCAAACCTTTAAGCGATTATGGACTTATATTCGACTCTACAAAGCAGGTCTCGCTGTTGCCGTTGTCGCTCTAATTATTAATGCTGTCGCAGATACGTACATGCTTTCTTTGCTGAAACCGTTATTGGATGAAGGTTTTGGTAGTACAGGATCAGACTTTTTACGCATTTTACCCGTCATCATTTTTGGCATGATGGTGATTCGAGGTTTAAGCGGTTTTATTTCTACTTATTGTTTGAGTTGGGTATCTGGCAACGTCGTTATGCTGATCCGCCGTAAGATATTCCACCAGTTTATGCACATGCCCGTTTCATTTTTCGATAAAGAGTCGACAGGGGCTTTATTGTCTCGAATTACCTATGATTCTGAACAAGTGGCTGGTGCGACAAGCCGTGCTCTGGTGAGCATTGTACGAGAAGGGGCGAGCATTATCGGCCTGCTGACTTTGATGTTTTGGAACAGCTGGAAGCTTTCATTAGTGCTGTTTATTGTTGCTCCTTTCGTGGCTTGGGGTATCAGTATTATTTCTAAACGCTTTAGAAAAATATCGAAGAATATGCAAACCAGCATGGGAAGTGTGAGTTCCTCTGCGGAACAAATGCTTAAAGGGCACAAGGTTGTTCTGAGTTATGGTGGACAAGAAGTGGAGCGCGAACGCTTTGATAGTGTCAGTAATCAAATGCGTCAGCAGACCATGAAGCTCGTCGCTGCTCAAGCCGTCGCCAACCCAGTAATACAACTCATCGCCT
>NZ_JBNGCJ010000941.1:0-927 GCF_049974785.1 Vibrio genomosp. F10 str. 9ZD137 | reverse complement strand
GCGGCCATAATTGAAAAGACCGCTCCCGACACCAAAACATAATGGAAATGTGCCACGACAAAGTAAGTATCGTGATATTGAAAATCAGCGGGGACGATCGCAAGCATTAATCCAGAAAGGCCACCAATCGTAAAGAGCACAATAAATGCGATAGAAAACAGCATGGGCGTTTCAAACGTCAGCGAACCTTGCCACATTGTCGCCACCCAATTGAAGACTTTAACCCCCGTGGGCACTGCGATCAACATGGTGCAATACATGAAAAACAGTTCCGCAAAGACAGGCATTCCCGTGGTAAACATGTGGTGAGCCCAAACAAGGAACGACAACAAGGCGATACTGCACGTTGCGTACACCATTGAGTGGTAACCAAACAGTTTTTTACCGCTGAATGCAGGTAATATAGCGGAGACAACCCCAAACGACGGTAAGATCATGATATAAACTTCAGGGTGTCCAAAGAACCAGAATATATGCTGGAACAAGACCGGATCTCCGCCCCCCGCCGCATCAAAAAAGCTGGTACCAAAATACTTATCCGTTAGAACCATGGTTACAGCACCGGCTAACACCGGCATGACAGCGATAAGCAAAAACGCGGTGATCAGCCATGTCCAAACAAACAACGGCATTTTGAACCAAGTCATGCCTGGAGCTCGCATATTTACAATAGTCACAATGACATTGATTGCCCCCATGATTGAACTGATCCCCATGATGTGCACAGAAAACACAAATAACGCGGTACTATCTGGGCCATAGGTGGTTGATAGCGGCGCGTAGAATGTCCAACCAAAGTTCGGGCCACCAGCAGGTGTAAAGAGTGATCCAATCAGTATTAAAAAGGCAAAAGGTAGAATCCAGAAGCTGAGGTTATTCATTCTCGGCAACGCCATATCAGGCGCACCAATCATCATAGGTATCATC
>NZ_JBNGCJ010000940.1:0-3117 GCF_049974785.1 Vibrio genomosp. F10 str. 9ZD137 | reverse complement strand
AGCAGCGGCTATCGACGTCTCCCTGTTCATTCTCATTATTGGTGGATTTCTAGGGCTCGTAACCAAAACCGGTGCAATCGATGCGGGTATTGAACGTGTTACGGCACGTTTAGAGGGCCGAGAAGAGCTGATGATCCCCATATTGATGGCGCTATTTGCAGCAGGGGGCACAGTCTATGGAATGGCTGAGGAATCCCTACCATTTTATACCTTGCTGGTCCCTGTCATGATGGCTGCCCGTTTTGATCCTTTAGTCGCAGCGGCAACAGTGCTGCTTGGCGCAGGTATTGGCGTGCTGGGTTCCACCATCAATCCATTTGCCACCGTTATCGCTGCCAATGCCTCTTCGATTCCCTTTACCGAAGGCATCGTGTTACGCATAGCCATGTTGGTCATTGGTTGGGTTATCTGTGTCGCGTACGTCATGCGTTACGCAAAGATGGTTCAGGCCGATCAAACCAAGTCGCTTGTTTATGACAAATATGAAGAAAACAAGGCTCACTTCCTCGGTAACGCTAACGGTGAAAAACTGGAATTTACCTTAACTCGTAAGCTAATCCTCACCATCTTTGGTGCTTCTTTCGGGGTCATGATTTACGGAGTTTCTGTTGCTGGCTGGTGGATGGCAGAGATTTCGGCCATGTTCCTCGCTTCAACCATCATCATTGGTATTGTTGCTCGAATGAGTGAAGAGGAATTTACTTCTAGCTTCATCGATGGTGCACGCGATTTATTAGGCGTAGCGCTCATCATCGGTATTGCTCGGGGTATTGTGGTGGTGATGGATCGAGGGATGATTACTGACACGATTCTGTATTCAGCCGAACAAATGGTGACAGGGCTCTCGTCAGTCGTCTTTATTAATGTCATGTTTTTCTTAGAAATACTGCTCTCTTTCTTAGTTCCTTCCACTTCAGGGCTTGCCGTATTAACCATGCCCATTATGGCCCCATTAGCCGACTTTGCCGGGGTGGGTCGTGATCTTGTGATCACAGCATATCAGTCAGCCTCTGGGTTAGTTAACTTGATTACTCCAACCTCTGCGGTAGTAATGGGAGGGTTAGCCATCGCACGGGTACCGTATGTGCGCTGGGTGAAATGGGTGATGCCATTAATCGGTATCTTGACTGTATTTTGTATGGTGGTATTGAGCATAGGTGCGCTTCTATAATCGATCGAACCATACTTTCCCGTCTGTCTCATTTAAGCCACTGTCCAGTGGCTTTTTTGTCTCTCTTTTTTATGAAATAAACGTTCACTTACCAATAGCTTTCCATTTTAAAATAATCATCCACTTTAAAATAACCTTTCACTTAAAAATAAAAAATCACTTCCTGTCGTTATTTATATTAGTTAAAACGCCATGCTTAATTAATATAAGTAATGTGGGCATTAGATAGACTCATAAAACCATATCGCCATATAAAATACCCCCTATAAATAAATGTGATCTATATTAATTAATTACAATAAAAACCGTTAACAAACTCCGTATAAAAACAAAAATAATAACTATAACCATAAAAAAAGCGAATATTTACACATTGATGATTTCTCTGTCACATAAAAATAGGAGAATAATATTCCAAGCCAACAAGCAATCTATAACAAAACTATATTATTAGTGCATAAAATTCCAGAAATAGTGCGCTATCACACAGAGTAATTATAGATAAACAAATGAATATAAATTGTTAAATACAATCAAAAGCAAGGAAGAGTGAATACCAATTAATTTGTGATTAACCTCTAAGAAAGCCCACCGAACCTGAGTAATATAAATAATATAGAAAGAGAGAAAATTGAAATATCCAACCCTTACCTTCTGACAATAAATATTGCATAAATAGCAATAGTTAATTAATAGAGAGATACGATCATGAGTAAGTTCTATGTAGGTTCTGAAATAGGTCAATTACGTCGCGTGCTCATTCATCGCCCTAGACGGGCACTCACTCACCTTACCCCTTCAAATTGTCACGACTTACTGTTTGATGACGTGCTTGCCGTTGAACGCGCAGGAGAAGAGCATGATGCATTTGCTCAAACTCTAAAAAGTCAGGGCGTTGAAGTGCTTTTGCTGACTCAGCTTCTCGCGGAAACACTGAATGTCGCAGAAGCGAAAGATTGGCTTCTTAATACGCAGATATCCAATTATCGCTATGGTCCCACATTTGCTAACGATGTACGCTGCTACTTAGGAGATTTACCTCATCTGGAACTGGCCAAAATCTTAACGGGTGGCCTGTCCTTCTCTGAGTTACCAATGACATCGTCTTCTATGCTGCAATCGATGCACAAGCCAACCGATTTCATTATTGATCCACTGCCAAATCACCTATTTACGCGAGACACCTCTTGCTGGGTTTACGGAGGCGTTTCCATTAATCCGATGGCCAAACTTGCTCGCCAACGTGAAACCAATCACCTTCGTGCAATCTACCGCTGGCACCCAACCTTTGCAGGCGAAGACTTTATCAAATATTACGGAGATGAAGAAAAAGCCTATGACCGCTCAACCATTGAGGGGGGCGATGTACTCGTCATCGGTAAAGGCGCCGTATTGATTGGCATGTCTGAACGTACTACGGCTCAAGGCGTTGAACAGCTTGCATCGAGCCTGTTTAGGCACGGCCAAGCAAAACAAGTGATTGCATTAGAACTCCCACAGGATCGCTCTTGTATGCACCTTGATACGGTCATGACCCACATGCGCGAAGACACGTTCTCTATCTACCCGAATGTCATTCCAGATAACGTCAACTGCTGGAGTCTAACGGGCAATGAATTAGGAGCAGTAAAAGCAACCCAGCAAGATTCTTACATGCACACCATTGCTCAAGCTCTAGAGGTCGACAAGCTCAATCTCATCACCACCGGTGGCAACAGCTTTGAAGCCGAACGTGAACAATGGAATGACGCCAATAATGTACTGACGGTGAAGCCCGGCGTGGTCATTGGTTACGAACGCAATACTTACACGAACGAGAAATACGATAAGGCTGGAATTACCGTATTGCCCATTCCAGGGGATGAGCTTGGCCGTGGCCGTGGGGGCGCTCGTTGCATGAGTTGTCCGATTGAACGCGACGGCATCTAATCTTCGATGATAACGGC
>NZ_JBNGCJ010000939.1:0-2144 GCF_049974785.1 Vibrio genomosp. F10 str. 9ZD137 | reverse complement strand
AATACCCATCAAGTTGCTGCAAAATTCAGCTCGAAAGATCAACATGCCCTAAGAATAGTTATTAAAAATAAATCGCCTTATACAGGTCATGTGTTATAGAGTTGTTATAGTTAATAAAGATATTAATAATAATTTGGTTACATAACTTTTGCTTAGTTGTTTATCTCAGTAGTAGATAAGGGTGTCTCATGGAAGTATTTGCATTATCTCAACGACAAAAAATAACCGTTTTTTTAGTTATTCTGTCTATTGGCTTCATCAGCCTTGGTTTGTTTACCTCAAATCGTTTGTCTGTAATGGGGTCACAATATATCCGTAGTGGCGATGTCGCTGCTGGTTCGATTTCGATATACAAAACACAAAGTGCGTTACTGACACTTGCCGCTGACATCGATTCACTTAACGCGAGTGAAGTAGAAAAGACTAAGGTAACGATACAAGAAATTAAGCAGTTAGCCGATGAAAATGCTATTTTTCTAAAGGCGCTTGGTCTGATTCAGCAGGCTGATGGCCTGACGGGTAGTGTGGAAGAGTTTTATCAAACACTCATTCCATGGTTAACGGTGAAGGAAGAGCTCGGATTCAGTGTAGATGAGGGGAATTTAGGCCAGTTAAAATCGCTGGCGACAACCATTGAAATGAAAATTGAAGAAACCGGTATGGTGACTTTGAATTCAGATTTTCAGGTCATGATTAAAGCGCAACAAAACTATCTACTTCAGCCTAACGAGAAAAATCTCACATTGTTCAACAGAGCGATGGCAATGTTCGTAAACATGTCGAATACCTATGCGATGCTCGATCTCTATGAGAAAGAGATTGAAGCGATGAAAAGTACCTTTCTTAGAGTTGCCGAGCTTTCCCAAGAAATCGGAGCGATTGAACAAAACTTATTTCAAAGTGAATTACGCTTAAAGACGGTCATAGGCGATGTGACGGATACGTTAGCCAGTATTACGACTGAATACATTGGAAAGGCCGAGAAAAGTGCGGCTCAAACCCAATGGTCGGTACTTATAGCGTGTGCGGCATTAGCCGTATTTACTATTGCCATTTTTATCACAATCAGTGGCACGCTAACACGATCAGTTAAGCAAATAAGTACAATTCTTTCCGGCGTTGCGAAAGGGGATTTATCACAGAGAATGAAGATAGGTCCGAACGATAACGATGAATTTAACCAATTGGCGATGACGATTAATCAAAGTTGTGAAAATCTGGGTGAATTGGTTCATGGTGTACAAAATAGCAGTAATGCATTGTCAGTCAATGCGGCAGAACTGAATACTGGGATAGATACGTTGGCACACAATCAGTCGAAAGTATTAGGACAAACCGAGTTGTTAGCGTCTGCGACGGAAGAAGTCAGTGTGACCACGCAAGAAGTGTCTAATTCGCTGGAGTTTGTTGCTGATGTGAGTAAGTCATCGACCAATGCTGCAGAGGAAGGGGCGACGGTGATTAAAGGAGCCATTGATTCCCTTGAAGATGTCAACAATATACTGAAGTCGGCAGCAGGGCATATCCAACAGCTAGAAACCGCCTCCTCAAAAGTGGATTCCGTCATGGAGATTATTAACGGGATTGCGGAACAAACCAATCTACTTGCTTTGAATGCGGCGATAGAAGCGGCAAGGGCTGGTGAGCAGGGGAGAGGATTTGCCGTGGTTGCCGATGAAGTCAGGAACCTGGCGGTGAGAACGGTTGATGCAGTTGGTGAGATTTCAGGGACGATTGAAACCATGAAAAAAGAGAGTGCTGAAGTGATTCAGTACATTGGGCAATCTGAATCTTCTATCCAGGCGGGTCAAGAAAAAGGCCACGAAGCAATGACAGCATTAGGCCAAATCACTGAAAAGGCCGATGAAGCCGCTCATCAAACCGAAGTGATATTCGCCTCAATAAGAGAGCTTGCTACGACCAGTCAATCAATGGCAAATAACATGATAGAGATATCATCAGCAATGAAAGAACTCGAAAACAATAATGAACAGTTAAGACAGACGAGCGAGTTGGTGGATCAACGTTCAAGCAGCCTGAATTCAGACTGCGAACGCTTCAATATTTAGCCAGTTTCGCTGTTAGTAGGGTAGTCGGATCTATAAAGTGGTTTTTATTCTGTCGGCTATCCTACCGACTGTCCT
>NZ_JBNGCJ010000938.1:0-4772 GCF_049974785.1 Vibrio genomosp. F10 str. 9ZD137 | reverse complement strand
CCAACCAAAGGATTAACGCTGCCACTGATCAGTTACGGTGGTTCAAGCCTCATTGTTATGACTGTTGCTGTCTCAATTTTATTGAGAATTGATCACGAATGTCGGCTGCAGTCTGTCCCCAAATTAAATTTAGAAAAAGATGATAATGAAAAAGAATAAACGATTACTGGTGATGGCAGGAGGGACTGGAGGACATGTTTTTCCGGGATTAGCCGTGGCCAAGAAACTTCAGCAACAGGGCTGGGATATTCGTTGGTTAGGCACGGCTGACCGTATGGAAGCCGATCTAGTTCCAAAGCACGGTATCGAAATTGATTTTATCAAAGTGAAAGGGATTCGAGGCCAAAGAATGGTGGGTCTTCTTCAAGCACCATTTCAAATCTTGGCGGCGATATTACAGGCTCGAAACTACATTAAAGCTTGGCAACCTGACGTTGTACTTGGTATGGGCGGGTATGTAAGTGGGCCTGGTGGCATTGCTGCCTGGTTGAGTGGTGTTCCTGTTGTTCTTCATGAACAAAATGCCGTTGCGGGGCTAACCAATCAGTGGTTGTCCAAGATTGCCAAAAAAGTATTTCAGGCGTTTCCTGGTGCTTTTCCTGATGCACAAGTTGTCGGTAACCCAGTACGAGAGGATGTAGCGGCCATTACGGATCCTGAAAGTCGCTTGGCAGCGCGTAGCACCCCAATTCGGATACTTGTCATGGGCGGAAGTCAGGGAGCACGAATTTTAAATCACACCTTACCGGAAGTGATGGGGCAACTCGGTGATCAGTATCAGATCCTTCATCAAGCCGGGCGAAACAATCAAACCGACGTTAGCGAGCTTTATCAACAGCATCATGTCGCTAATTTTGAAGCGGTTGATTTTATTGATGATGTCGCAGCGGCGTATCAATGGGCAGACTTGGTGGTTTGCCGATCCGGAGCCTTAACGGTTTCTGAGCTTTCAGCCGCTGGAGTCGGGGCGATTTTTATCCCATTCATGCACAAAGATCGCCAGCAGGCACTCAATGCCGATCATTTGGTAGAATGTGGCGCTGCGAAAATGATAGAACAGCCAGAACTCACGGTAAAAAAACTGGCTGACATGATTAAAGAATTAGACCGACCAACATTGTTAAAGATGGCAAGCAACGCGAGAGGTGCTGCGATGCTTGAAGCGGATCAAATCGTCGCCGATGCCATTATTGCCCTGAGTAACTAACGAGATAAATCTATGACCATTAAACATACACAAGATCTAGCCCAAATCAGAGCAATAGTCCCAGAGATGCGTCGCGTAAAAAGCATTCATTTCATTGGTATCGGTGGTGCTGGTATGAGCGGTATTGCAGAAGTTCTGCTCAATGAAGGTTACCAAATCACAGGGTCTGATCTTGCTCAAAACCCTGTCACTACAAGGTTATCTTCAAAAGGCGCAATGGTTTACATAGGCCATCAAGCAAGTAATGTTGAAGAGGCCAGTGTTGTTGTTGTTTCAACCGCCATCAACGAAGAGAATCCAGAGATTGTTGCGGCTCGTGAATTGAGGATTCCGATTGTACGACGTGCTGAAATGCTGGCAGAACTCATGCGTTTTCGCCATGGTATTGCTGTTGCTGGCACTCATGGTAAAACCACCACTACAGCGCTCGTTACGCAGATCTATTCAGAAGCGGGCTTAGATCCTACGTTTGTTAATGGTGGCCTGGTTAAAAGTGTTGGCACCAATGCTCGCCTAGGTTCTAGCCGGATTTTGATCGCTGAAGCCGATGAAAGTGATGCCTCATTTTTACATCTACAGCCTATGGTCAGTATTGTGACAAACATCGAAGCGGATCACATGGATACCTACGGTGGTGACTTTGAGGTATTAAAACAGACCTTTATCGACTTCTTACATAATCTCCCATTTTACGGTCAAGCTATTGTGTGTATTGATGATCCTGTAGTGAGAGAGTTGATTCCACGTATTAGCCGCCAAGTCATTACTTACGGCTTTTCGGAAGACGCTGATGTTCGCCTTGAAAACTATCAACAAAATGGTCAGCAGGGTAAATTCACGGTGGTACGAAAGGGTAAAGCAAACCTTGATATTACCTTAAACATTCCAGGTCGACACAATGCATTAAATGCATCTGCTGCGATAGCCGTTGCCACTGAAGACGATATTGGCGATGAAGCGATTCTTTCTGCCATGATTGGTACTGAAGGTACAGGTCGCCGATTTGAGCATTTAGGGGAATTTGAGACTGGCCGTGGTCAGGCCATGCTTGTTGATGATTACGGACATCACCCAACAGAAGTTGATGTTACGATAAAAGCGGCAAGAAGTGGCTGGGAAGAAAAACGCTTGGTGATGATATTCCAACCGCATCGATATTCACGAACTCGTGATTTGTATGATGATTTTGCGAATGTTCTCGATCAAGTTGACGTGTTGCTGATGCTTGATGTTTACCCTGCTGGAGAGCAGCCTATCGCAGGGGCTGATGGCCGAGCCTTATGTCGCACGATTCGTAGCCGAGGTAGAATCGACCCTATTTTCGTCGCTGATACAGAATCATTACCTGCTGTTTTAGCGAATGTTTTACAAGATGGTGACCTAGTTTTAACTCAAGGTGCAGGTGATGTGGGCAAAGTAGCGAAGCAGCTTGCTACTCTTGAGCTAAATATTAATAAGATGCGCTAAACGATAGGCAAGTATGTCAAATTTGAGAGTTTTGAGAAGTTAACTGAAATCAGGTTCAGAAAACTCACATTTCATATTTGATACTTTTGGTTAGCTCAGTATAATCCCAAGGTTAAAGTGAATGCTTTACCTCTATTATTGGGTAGAATAGGGACAGTTTGCTGGCCAAGCTAAGGACTACGGACTTTGATTAAGACTCATTTAAGTGAAGGCCGTCGTGTTACGTATCTGCCATTAGCTCAAAGGCACGCTGCGGGTAGTCTTTTTTTGTTGGCTGTTGTATTGCTCATAAGTACATTGCTTTATTCAACATTGTCTTGGATGTGGGATGATCAAAGGCTTCCACTGTCAAAGATAGTGGTGCAAGGGGAATTAGAGTACGTGACCCCTCGCGATGTGCAATACTCTTTTGCTAGACTTGAACATATCGGTACGTTTATGTCTCAAGATATCGAGTCTTTGCAAGAGACAGTACAGTCTATCCCTTGGGTTTCTCAGGTATCCATTCGTAAGCAGTGGCCTGATACGATAAAGGTTTTTTTGACCGAACATCAGGCTGAAGCGATATGGAATGGAAGTACCTTACTCAATACTAAAGGTCGCGTATTCAATGGCGACATTGGCCAGTTAGTTGGAGACCGAGTCAAACTTTATGGTCCGGCTGGCAGTAATGAATATGTTTTAACGACTTGGCGCGACATCGCACCACTGTTTCAAGCGCTAGGTCTAAATATTCAATCATTAGTTTTGAATGACCGAAGAGCTTGGCAAATAATTCTAGATAACGGTATGCGTTTAGAATTAGGTAAAGAATCAATGAACGAGCGTATTGCTCGTTTTATTTCTCTGTATAAGAATTTAGGAAATGACGCTGAGCGAGTCAGCTACATCGACCTTAGATATGATACCGGAGCTGCCGTTGGTTGGTTCCCTGAACCGGATTTAGCACAAGAGAGTACGGATGACTAAGGTTGTTGATGACAATTTAATTGTTGGTCTAGATATAGGTACAGCGACCATATCAGCATTAGTTGGTGAGGTGCTACCAGATGGTCAGATCAATATCATCGGAGCAGGCACAAGCCCATCCCGTGGTATGGATAAAGGTGGCGTTAATGATTTAGAGTCTGTTGTTAAGTCAGTACAACGAGCAATCGATCAAGCTGAACTGATGGCAGAGTGCCAAATTAAGAATGTATTTTTATCGTTATCTGGACGTCACATTGCTAGTCGTATCGAAAAAGGCATGGGAACAATATCTGAAGAGGAAGTGACTCAAGAAGATATGGACCGGGCTATTCATACGGCAAAATCGATTAAAATAGGTGATGAACTTAGAATTCTTCACGTAATACCGCAAGAGTTTACCATTGATTACCAAGAGGGAATCAAAAATCCACTTGGGCTTTCCGGTGTTCGAATGGAAGTGAGCGTCCATTTGATCTCTAGCCACAATGATATGGCTAAAAACCTGGTTAAAGCGGTCGAGCGCTGTGGGTTGGTTGTCGAGCAGCTTGTTTATTCAGGCTTAGCGTCGAGTAATGCTGTTATCACTGAAGACGAGCGTGAACTTGGTGTTTGTGTCGTAGATATTGGCGCTGGTACTATGGATGTCTCTATCTGGACGGGCGGTGCGTTACGTCATACTGAAGTCTTCTCATACGCAGGTAATGCCGTCACCAGTGATATCGCTTTTGCTTTTGGGACACCCGTGAGTGACGCAGAAGAAATAAAAGTAAAATACGGCTGCGCACTGAGTGAGCTAGTCAGTAAAGATGATACAGTTAATGTTCCAAGTGTTGGTGGGCGTCCATCTCGAAGCTTACAAAGACAGACCTTGTCTGAAGTCATAGAGCCGCGCTATACCGAACTGATGGGCCTAGTGAATCAAACTATTGATACTGTTCAGTCAAAGCTGCGAGAAGATGGCATAAAGCATCATCTTGCCGCTGGAGTTGTCCTCACTGGAGGTGCAGCACAGATTGAAGGATTGGTAGAATGTGCGGAACGAGTATTCCGCAATCAAGTTCGTGTTGGTAAGCCACTGGAAGTGAGTGGCTTAACAGATTATGTAAAAGAGCCGTATCATTCTACGGCT
>NZ_JBNGCJ010000937.1:0-490 GCF_049974785.1 Vibrio genomosp. F10 str. 9ZD137 | reverse complement strand
ACCCGCTCTTCCGATCTGCACCTTCTGTGGGGCTTCAAAGTGGTAGTAAAACGACGGTAACCTTATCCGGTGCGGGTGCGTATGTAGAAAATGAAGTTTATGGCGATACGATCGCGACGATTGATGGGTCATCTATCGAGCAGACAACAACGTTAAATGACGCGTCAAGCGCCAACAACGGTATATATGTCAGTGCAAAGGCTGATGGAGACATCTCGGCAACGGTTATTGCCGCGAGTATCGCTTACGCAGGTGCGACAACAGGCACTGGCGTATCGGGCGGTATTGGCATAGCGATCGCTGAAAATACGATTGGTGACAACACTGGTGCTGCAAATATCATCAGTGCCACAATCAATAATAGTGATGTTGATATTACGGGGGCAGTCGAGACTTATGCAGAAAGCAAACAGGAGATCACCTCTTCTGTTGTCGCAGCGTCGGTTGCTCTAGCGAAATCAGCAAGCGGTTCGGCTGGCGCACTCAGTGG
>NZ_JBNGCJ010000936.1:0-1006 GCF_049974785.1 Vibrio genomosp. F10 str. 9ZD137 | reverse complement strand
TTTGATGCGGTAATCGTATCGGCGAGATCCGTGCCTTCAAGGGTAATGTTGTAATCACCCGCACCGCTTGCATCCAGTGTTCGCCCTGTAACATCCGTATCCAGAGTCAATGCTTTAAGATAGATGCTATCGATGTCGGTGTAGGTGTCTTCTTCATCACTACCCACTTTCAATTTGTTGGCCGTCAATTCAAAGTCTGCGGTACGCGCTGCAATAAATTCGTTTTCGCCTCCGTTACCAAAAATTGAATCGTTGCCAGCCCCCCCCACAAACACATCATCAGCCGAACCGCCAATGAGAGTATCGTCTCCATCTCCACCTAACAGGTTGACTCGAACATCAGCGCGTGAAAAGTCGAAATAGTTTTCCCCACTGCCACCTTCAGCAGCAAGAAGATCAACATCCACTAAAGTTACGACTTGATTAGCGGTATCAGTAAAATCGGCGCCATCCCAAGAGCCACCTTGATAAGTAAAGTCTTCCCCCGCTTTATCAACTGAAAGGGTGATATCGATTCCACCGTTTCCTGTTTCACGGAAGAGCACGGAATCAAAGCCGTCTCCACCGTCAACACTGTCACCGAAATCAACAACGAATACGTTGTTATTGGTATCGCCCACAAAGCTGTCATCGAAACTGGAGCCTAGGAGCGTATTGATACCACTTATAGAATCAAAACCGGTGGCCGACCCTTGTTCCAGATCGACGCTAATTGCTTCACTATACTGGCTATAATCCAAATAATCGGTGCCACTTCCCGACAATTCATCAAACCCTGAGAACGAGACCTGAGTTGAAGAGGCTTTATCGACAATGGTGCCAAGCTGCTCTTCTAACGTCGATAAGATCCCTTCGCCTTCATCGGTCACATTCCAACTGTAACTGTTATTAATCGCTGATAGCGTATGTTGTGATTCTTCACTGCTTGTTGCTTCTAATACGTCTGTATTTAAGAATTCAACAATCCCGTTCGATCCCAACGACCCCGAGTTATCACCACTGACCT
>NZ_JBNGCJ010000935.1:0-18674 GCF_049974785.1 Vibrio genomosp. F10 str. 9ZD137 | reverse complement strand
AGCAATACCAATCGGGTCAATACCGTAGTGGCTGTAAAAACGGCTGTCTTCGGTCGCGATGAGGGCTTCAATTAAGTGCTGAGGAATATCTTGATATTCAACGGGGGTTCGGCGTTTTTCTCCAAACTGTGCGATTAATTTGCCATCTTGACTGAATACTTGCATCGGAGCTTCAAGCTCAACGTGTCGTAACTCTTCTACGTCTGGTAGATCTGGTTTTACGTAAAAGTAGAAACCAATGATCGTACTGACTCCAAGAATCATGCAAACCAATGTGAATATAAATAGTCGCTTTATGAACTTCACCGAAGAATCCCTGATTAGTAGAGGTAGCCAAAGAGCAACCCCTTGTATTCTAAAATAAAAAATAACTTAGTTTTATATAACGGTGCTAACGCTAGCAACGATCTCTATTGTTGGTCAATAGAGCCACTGGAGCAAAACACATGGGTAAACCATTAATAACTGGTATAGATATTGGCCACTATAGTATTAAAGCCGTGGTCTTAAAGCCAGCAAGTGATGACTATTCAATCGTAAGTTTTAAAGAATTGCCCATTTCAGGTGATGTATTCTCTGATAATCACACCGTTAATCATCAACAAATTGTCAATAAGTTAAAAGAGCTACGAAAATTTCTCCCCATTTGGAGTAAAAGAGTCGCGATTGCGATCCCTGATAACGCAGTGATCAGCAAATTACTGCAAATTGATAGCGATCTTGACGAGCGTGAGACAGAGTTTGCCATCTATCAAGGCTTCTCCCATCAATCCCCTTTTCCTATCGAAGAACTCAGTTTGGACTTTGTGCGGGTTGATAACGACAGCAAAACGCCGACCGCTGCCTATCAAGTTTATGCCACTAAAAAAGAAGTGGTTGACAGTCGGTACCATTCAGTCAAAAAAGCCGGATTTTCTCCGTTAGTGTGTGATGTTCAAGCTCATGGGTTAGTGAGCGTTTGGCGGCAGGCGGCAAAAAAGACAGCCCACCCAGATTGGTTGTTGGTGGATGTTGGTTACACCCAAACATCTTTGTGTATGGACTTTGATAATAAGGCTCATTTTAGTAAAGAGATTGCCCTAGGTACACAATACATGGATCAAGATCCGTCATCGATGGGTTCTTTACTTGAGCAGAAAACGGATCAATTTAATCAGTTGATGATTGACCGAGTTCAGCGGCAAATACAAATGTTGCTGTCCGTGAACGGTGATTCAGCAGTCAAAGGGATTTGGTTATCTGGGGGCGGCGCGACAACGCCAATGTTGGTTGAGGAGATTCAGCGTAGGCTTTGTATTGAATGCCAGGTTCTAAATCCTCTCTCTTTGTTGGGGCGCCCACGGACTAGAAAGCCACATCATTATAGTGATTTGCATGGTTTTAATACCGCAGTGGGAATCGCAATGAGAGGTCACGATTGGTTGGAGGTTCAACATGCTTTATAGCGTAAACCTTCTACCGTGGCGAGATGAGAAGCGTAAAAAGCACAAAAAACGATTTTTCAGCTTGATCGTGCTGTCACTTCTGGTCTCTTTTTTACTGCAATATGTGGCCGGTTGGTACTTCATCGCTGAACTTAATCAACAGCAAGGGCGAATTAACTATTTTACCCGATACATTGAACAACTCGATCAAAAAATCAATGAGCTAAAGCTAACCGAGCAAGACCATTCGGCATTACTCATTCGATTATCTGTCGTGGAAGAATTGCAATCCTCGCGCAATAGAAGTACTGAATTTATGGTTGAAATACAGAAGTTGGTACCGGAAGGGGTGTACGTCGACAAGATAAAAATGAAGGGTAATGAAATAGAAATGAAAGGGATCAGCGATAGCACTGCGCATCTGGCGACGATGCTCGATAATCTCGAAAAGTCTGCATTTTTAGAAGATGTCTCAATGCACTCTATCATCCATGATCAAAAGCGTTTTGGTCAAAGCTATCAGACTTTCGAAGCGTCTTTCCGCATTGCAGTGACCGATGAACGTCCTCTCGATGATGGTATTAGCCAAATGAGACCGAGTAGCAAGACACTAAGTGGCCAGATACCGAGTGAAAAGATAGCCGATAAAGAACGCCGCCGTGCAATGTGCTTAGCGATCTTGAATGTTCATCACTGTGTTGAAGAGCTAGATGGTATGGGGGTTCTGCATGGTTAATTTTCGAGACCTGGACATCGATGAAGTGACAGAATGGCCTTTATTGCCTCAGATGTTGGTATTGCTGCTGCTCCTCATTCTCTTACAGGGAGTCGGTGGCTGGTTTTATATTTTACCTAAAATGGAACAGCTTGAAGTATTGAAAGATGAAGAGCAAACACTGAAGTCAACCTTGCGAATAAAAGCCAATAAAGCGGCCACTCTACCCGTATTACGTGCTCAGCTTGATGAGCTGGAAGAGCGATACGATTACCTGTTGCGTCAGTTACCGGAACAGAAAGAGTTGGCAAGCATGTTGGCATCGGTCAATGAATTTGGTTTAAAGAATTCACTGACCTTTACTCGTATCGATTGGGGCCAAAGGCAGAATCAGACGTTTTTGTATCGGTTGCCTCTCAACTTTGAATTGACGGGAAGTTACGACAACATCGGTCATTTTTCAGAGGCCATTGCGAACTTACCAAGAATCATCGTTCTTGAAGACATTGATTGGCAGCGAGTGAGTCAAGAAAGCAGCACATTACATTTTCGGGTCCGCGCTTATACCTATCAATTCAAAGCGGAGGTCAAAGATGAAGGCTAATGGTTTTTTTCTTTTTCTCTTCGCGGGCTTTCTGAACGGTTGCCAAGCCAACAATGACTCGATCGATGAGTATATTCAGGCCATTGAATCCCAGGCCCGTAAAGAGGTTGTTCGCCTAGAGCCCGTGATTATGTTTCAAGCTTCCGCTTACCAGAGTACCGAGCTTCGTGAGCCGTTTTTTTTACCCAGTGCAGCACTGGTACAAGAGCAGGCGATGGTTAAAAAAGATTGTTGGCAACCCCCAAAGCGAACCAAATCAGGGCCGCTTGAACGCTATCCAATGAGTAAGTTGAGATTAAAAGGCGTCATGGGGAGTGCGAATAGCGTGTCAGCGCTCGTCCAAACGCCTAAAGGTCAAGTGATCAACGTGAGTGAGGGTCAGTTTATTGGTCTTAATAACGGCAGAGTCACTAGAGTGACATCTCATTATGTGTTGATTAATGAAACGCTGCCCGATGGCCTAGGTTGCTGGAGTAAGCGTAACGTCAAGCTTGCTCTTAAATAGAATTATTTGTTTGAGATATCATCATGATTAAAGGATTAACAATGAAAATAGCGACAGTTTGTTCGTTATTCACCGTCACTCTACTGAGCATTCTACTCTTCAGTGTTAATGTGCTGGCAGCTGACACCAATCAATTGAAAAGCATTGATTTTCGGGTGGATGGTGACAAAAGCGCACGCATAATTATCGAGCTAGCCAGTCCATCTTCGGTTGTTGATTTGCAGAAGGTGCAAGAAGGGCTGAGTATTGAGCTACTGCAAACCGATGTCAGTGATGAGCAGTTGTATCTACTCGATGTCAAAGACTTCGGCACAGTGGTGCAGAATATTGAGGTATTTCGTAAAGAGCCGAGTACTTTGTTGGTGGCGTCCATCAGTGGTGATTATGATTTTAACTACAGTTTGAAAGGGAAGTATCTTGACGTTGTGGTGACTCAAGCCAAAGCCGTTCAAAAGCCCAAGCAGGCCAGTCTACTCGAAAAAGAAGGCAAGCTGATTTCAATAAACTTCCAAGATATCCCGGTAAGGAATGTCTTGCAGCTCATCGCCGATTACAACGCATTCAACTTAGTCGTGTCTGACTCGGTGTCCGGTAATCTTACCTTGCGCTTGGACGGGGTGCCTTGGCAACAGGTTCTTGATATTATCTTGCAAGTCAAAGGGCTGGATAAAAGAGTAGAAGGGAATGTTATTTTGGTCGCGCCAACCGCAGAGCTTGATTTGCAAGAACAGCAAAAACTCGAAAAATCCCGCCTTGCTGAGGAGTTAGGCGATCTCTCTTCCGACATTCTCAAAATTAACTTTGCTAAAGCTTCTGATATTGCCGATATGATTGGCGGAGATGGCCCTGTGAGCATGCTGTCTGATCGTGGTTCCATCAGCATTGATGAACGAACCAATTCTTTACTGATTCGCGAGTTGCCTGACAATATTGAGATTATTCGTGACATTGTTTCTTCACTTGATATTCCTGTAAAGCAAGTGCAGATTGAAGCTCGCATAGTGACCATTAATGAAGGCAACATGGATGATCTCGGTGTTCGTTGGGGGTTTACTCATACCAATGGGAATAATACCGCAGGGGGATCGATAGAAAGTAACTTATGGCAAGTAGGCGCGTTGGCGGGGGATGAGTTGCCCATTGATGACTTTCTCAATGTTAATTTAGGCGCGACGTCAGCGAATGCTTCATCAATTGCGTTTCAAGTGGCCAAATTAGGCTCAGACATGTTACTTGATCTTGAACTGTCGGCATTACAGCGTGAATCGAAGGCTGAGATTATTTCTAGCCCCCGCTTGATTACTACCAATAAAAAACCAGCCTATATTGAGCAAGGCACCGAAATTCCGTATCTAGAGTCCTCGTCTAGTGGCGCAACGACCGTGGCATTTAAAAAAGCGGTCTTAAGTTTGAAAGTCACCCCTCAAATCACCCCAGACAATCGTTTAGTGCTTGATTTAAGTGTGACTCAAGACAGGCCGGGAGAAATCGTTAAGACGGGAACCGGGGAGGCGGTGGCGATTGACACACAAAGAATTGGAACTCAAGTACTGGTCAATAATGGGGAAACCGTGGTGCTCGGTGGAATTTACCAGCACAGCACCACCAATTCGGTAGATAAAGTGCCATTGCTTGGTGATCTACCATTATTGGGGGCGCTTTTCCGCCGAACTTATGAACAAAAAGGCAAAAGTGAACTGCTAATTTTCGTGACTCCGAAAGTAATTCTCCAGTAGTGGGGAATAAATAATCGCGATCAACAAAAAATAAAGTTGCATTAGTGTCATCAGATCTAGATAATTTCGGGTCTTATCACGAAACATCTGTGAGGAATAGGTGCCACAAGCAACTATAAGACTTGAAAATTTCAGGTTACTCTTGTGGCGATGTCATTGAATTAACGTTGTAAATTACTGCTAAAAACATGGCTGAGAAACGCAATATCTTTCTTGTTGGCCCAATGGGCGCCGGCAAAAGTACAATTGGTAGACACCTTGCTCAACAACTGCATATGGAGTTTTTAGACTCAGATACAGTTATTGAAGAACGCACAGGTGCTGATATCGCATGGGTTTTTGATGTTGAGGGCGAAGAAGGCTTCCGTAAGCGAGAAGAATCTGTCATCAATGATCTAACTGACAAGCAAGGCATTGTTCTTGCGACAGGGGGCGGCTCTGTAAATAGTAAGGATAACCGTAATCGTCTATCTGCACGTGGCATTGTTGTTTACCTAGAAACAACAATTGAAAAGCAACTTGCGCGTACAAATCGCGACAAGAAGCGCCCGTTGCTACAAACGGACAATCCGAGAGATGTATTAGAATCTTTGGCGGGTGAGCGCAATAACCTCTACGAAGAAGTAGCGGATTATACCGTTCGTACCGATGACCAGAGTGCAAAAGTAGTAGCCAATCAGATCGTAAAAATGCTAGAAGAACGTTAAGTCGTTTTTTATCGGAGAGCAAACCATGGAACGGATTACGGTCAGTTTGGGCGAGCGAAGCTACCCAATCTCTATCGGTGCCGGATTATTTAATAATTCGGCACAACTTTTTTCTTCTTATATCGATCAAGCATTCTCTGCTTATCAGAAAGTAGTGGTTATCAGTAATGTGACCGTTGCTCCGCTTTATGCCGACCAAATTTTGGCTCAGTTTAAGCAGCTTGGTTGTGAAACCTCATTACTCGAACTTCCCGATGGTGAACAATACAAGAGCCTCGATACCTTTAATCAAGTCATGACCTTTCTGTTAGAAGGCAATTATAGCCGCGATGTGGTTGTGGTAGCACTGGGTGGTGGTGTGATTGGTGACCTTGTTGGCTTTTCTGCTTCGTGCTACCAGCGCGGTGTGGACTTCATCCAAATTCCTACGACATTATTATCGCAAGTCGACTCTTCTGTCGGTGGGAAAACGGCGGTGAATCATCCACTTGGCAAAAATATGATTGGTGCCTTCTACCAACCTAAATCTGTCATCATTGATACCGACTGTTTAGCTACCCTGCCTGAGCGTGAATTTGCAGCGGGCATTGCTGAAGTGATCAAATATGGCATCATTTACGATGTCGCTTTTTTTGAGTGGCTAGAAATCAATTTAGATAAACTCTACGCCCTTGATAAAGAAGCATTAAATTATGCAATATCTCGTTGCTGTGAAATCAAAGCTGAAGTCGTCGCTCAGGATGAAAAAGAGTCGGGTATTCGTGCTTTATTGAACCTGGGTCATACATTTGGCCATGCCATTGAAGCGGAACTAGGGTATGGTAATTGGTTGCATGGGGAAGCGGTTGCATCGGGTACGGTTATGGCGGCGAAAACAGCACAACTGCAAGGATTGATTTCTGAGCAGCAAGTTACGCGAATCATTTCTATACTTAAAAATGCAAAGTTGCCGGTACATACCCCAGAAAGCATGGTTTTTGGTGATTTTATGAAGCACATGATGAGAGACAAAAAGGTATTGGCCGGAGAACTTCGCTTAGTGCTACCCACCAGTATCGGTACTGCTGAAGTCGTTAAAGGTGTTCCTGAATCTGTACTTGAGCAAGCCATTGATTTTTGTCGTAGTATATAATTTTATTTTATAGACAGTCTTCTGTCAGTAGGACGGCCTAATGAGTTTAACGCATGAATCACGTGTGTTGGAATTAGAGTCTCAAACCGAGTTGCTAGAGCGTTTACAGCTATTGACTAATTTCGGCTCCAATCTTGTCACCGTCGGTGGTGAGATTGGTGCGGGAAAATCGTGGTTGGCGCAACGTTACCTAGAAGCTTGGGCGCAAGATAAAAATCAGTCATTGCTGATGTGTCACCCCAATCAAGATGACTCTCAACGCCGTTCTACTATTTTAAATCAGATCATTTCCAACTCTCTTTTTAGCCCCCAAGATTCCCTCGTTGATAGCCTTGAGCAAATCTTAGAAGGCGAACCTTGTGATCTCGTCATTGTGGTTGATGATGCCCACTTATTGACCGAGTCGTTTATTTCAGAACTGTGGATGTTGGTTCTTGAAGCGCAAAGCAATCCCCATTGGAGCATTAACGTCGTTCTGTTTGCTAAATCCAATAGCATCGAGGGTTTGCTAACCCGTTTAAGCTACGGGCAAGAGCACAAACCGATTGAATTAGAGGTTGATTCACTACGTTCAGAAGAGGCGGAGCGGTTCTTTGAATTTCTTGTCATTCGATATGTGGATGATAATCTAGAAAAACGAGTTCGTCAGGTGTACAAAAAGACCCCGCCTTTACCGGGTGCAATCATGGCATTAGGAGATCATAAAGTGGAAAAACGTATCATCATTCGTTCAATTGTCGGCTCTCCTGGCAAAATTGCTGCACTCATTATTTTACTCTTGTTGATTATTGGTGGTGGTTACTATTGGATGATTAGCCAGCCTTCACCCGATGAGAAAGCGCAACAGATAACCGATAGCCTTGAACAGACCGTTATCCCAACGCTTCCTAGTGTGTCTTCATCGGTTACGACGATGGATGGCGAGTTGGTTACCAATGAAAACCAAGGTGGTGCTGAACTTGTTGATCCTAGCTACCAAGGTGCGATTGATGACAGTATGTCGCTCCCACCGGATGTGGTGGACGAAACGGCAAGTGTAGGGCTCGCTGATGATGATCAGCAACGTGTCGTGATTAACTCGGATGTGGTTGATGCCCTGTTAGATGATAAACCGGCGGACACCAGCACGATTGACAATGCCATTACAGACGCTCAGCAACAAGCCGATGAGGGTGTTGAAGCAGAATCTGTGATTGAAGCCGAATCCGCACCGAGTGAAAAAATCATCACATTCTCATTTTCTCGCGAGGCATTGAAGGCATTTTCACCGCGTAGTTACACGCTCCAACTCGCCGCCATGAACTCGTTAACCGAAGTCCAAGAATTTATCGAGCAGTACGCTATCGAAGATCAAGTTCGTGTTTATCCAACCATGCGAAATGACATCGAGTGGTATATTGTGACTTATGAAAACTACCCAACGATTCAGGTTGCCAGAGACGCCGTCGATACACTGCCAGAAGCGCTGCGTGAACTTGGGCCTTGGGCGAAATCAATGAGTCAGGTTCATAGAGAAATCGATCGTGAGAAATAACGCTGAGCTTAATGCGAAAATATGTTACATTTCGCAGCCTTATTTTGTGGTGGATAGACAGAGCAGTAAATGAAAAAGCAGCGTGCCTTTTTAAAATGGGCGGGTGGAAAATATGGCCTCGTTGAAGATATTCAACATCACCTGCCTCCTGCTCGTAAGTTAATAGAGCCCTTTATTGGCGCTGGTTCCGTTTTCCTTAATACAGATTTTGAGCAATACCTGCTGGCTGATATTAACCCGGACCTCATTAACTTATACAATCTCTTAAAAGAGCAACCCGAGCTCTATATTTCAGAAGCCAAACGTTGGTTCACTCCACACCATAATCAAAAAGAGGTGTACTTAGACGTACGCGCTCAATTCAATGCAACCGATGATGTGATGTATCGTTCATTGGCCTTTCTGTACATGAACCGTTTTGGCTTTAATGGCTTGTGCCGTTATAACAAAAAAGGTGGGTTTAACGTGCCGTTTGGGTCATACAAAAAACCCTACTTTCCAGAAGCGGAACTCGAGTTTTTTGCGCAAAAAGCAAAGAAAGCGACCTTTATCTGTGAAGGTTACGTTGAGACATTCAAACGGGCTCGAAAAGGCTGTGTAGTTTATTGCGACCCTCCTTATGCACCATTGTCGACGACATCCAACTTTACCTCATACGCAGGAAATGGGTTCTCACTTGACGACCAAGCGGCTCTAGCGGATATCGCTGAGAAAACCGCTTATGAGCGCGGTATTCCGGTATTGATTTCCAACCATGATACAACGCTGACTCGTCGTCTTTATCACGGAGCACAACTCAACACCGTGAAAGTAAAACGAACCATCAGTCGGAATGGCGCTGGGCGCAATAAAGTCGATGAGCTACTTGCGCTGTTTTATGAAAAACAAAATCACATCGCAGACAAATCACTTTAAGCACTAGGATCTCACGACTGGCTTATGTAGAATTGCGCGCGAAACTTGTTCAATCCCCGTTTTAGTTAACTCGCGATTTGAACGGTTTATGTATCCGTTTGGTTGTTTATCCCATTAGGTATTTTAAGCACGCATTTAAGTACGAATTTAAACATAGAGGCTAGGTATGAAAGATTTTCTCATCGCTCCATCCATTTTATCGGCGGATTTTGCTCGCCTAGGCGCAGACGTTGAAAAAGTACTCGCAGACGGTGCCGATGTTGTGCACTTCGATGTGATGGACAACCATTACGTACCTAACCTAACGTTCGGTGCGCCAATCTGTAAAGCATTGCGAGACTATGGCATCACTGCACCAATCGATGTTCATCTTATGGTGAAGCCGGTCGATCGCATTATCCCAGATTTCGCGAAAGCGGGCGCGACGATGATTACGTTCCATGTCGAAGCCTCTGAGCACGTTGATCGTACTTTACAGCTTATCAAAGAACATGGTTGCCAAGCGGGCGTGGTATTAAACCCTGCAACCCCATTGTCTTGTCTTGAGTTTATTATGGATAAGGTCGACATGATTCTTCTGATGTCGGTGAACCCAGGGTTTGGTGGTCAATCGTTTATTCCTCACACTCTTGATAAGCTTCGTTCTGTTCGTAAGATGATTGATGAATCTGGCCGTGATATTCGCTTAGAGATTGATGGTGGTGTTAAAGTCGATAACATTCGAGAGATCGCTGAAGCCGGCGCCGATATGTTTGTTGCAGGTTCTGCAATATTTGGTCGTCCTGATTACAAAGAAGTCATTGACGAAATGCGCGCTGAGCTTGCAAAAGTTAACGCATAAAAGTAGAACTAAGGTCTGTTGACCTAAAATCAAAAATTTAAATTAAGGGGGGCGCATTGCCCCCTTTTTTACGTCTTGTAGCTCAACCTTTAAGACGAACATAATAAATAGGAAAGTAAGATGCCATTAAGCTCAATAAAACTGATTGCCTTCGATTTAGATGGAACTCTGTTAGATAGCGTGCCAGATCTGGCGATCGCTGCTGACCTTGCTGTCAAAGCCTTGGGTTTCCCATCTGTAACGGAAGAACAAGTTCGTGATTATGTTGGCAACGGTGCAGACATACTGATTGGCCGATCCCTCAGCCAGAATTTAACCGTGAATCCAGAGTTGAGTGAAGAGACTCGCCGTAAAGCCCGCATCTTGTTTGATGACTTTTATGAGCAAGGGGGTCATAAGCTGAGCCACCTTTATCCATCGGTTAAAGAGACCCTCGCGGCGCTCTCCAAAGCGGGCTTTACTATGGCTATCGTGACCAACAAGCCGACGAAATTTGTGCCGGACGTGCTGGCTCAGCATGATATTGCTCAGTACTTTACTGATGTCATTGGTGGCGATACTTTCGCGAACAAAAAACCGGATCCGATGGCGTTAAACTGGTTGCTAGAAAAACATGGCGTTAAAGCGGATGAAATGCTGATGGTCGGGGATTCGAGTAATGATATCAAAGCCGCCAAAAACGCCGGTTGCTATTCATTTGGTCTTACCTATGGTTATAACCACGGTGAGCCGATTTCTGCGTCTAACCCTGACTATGTGGCTGATGATATTGGTCAATTGCTCGAAGTCGTTCTCGTTTCAGCGTAAAGCTCAGAAAAGTTACGACAAGCCTCTAGTAATATACTTGCCAATGAGTACACTGCTAAAACCGTGTTGATCAATTCGACACGGTTTTTTTAATTAATCATTATGAAGTCAAAGGAATCATTAGCATGAGCAAGCCCATCGTATTGAGTGGTGTTCAACCATCAGGTGAACTTAGTATCGGTAACTACTTGGGTGCTCTACGTCAGTGGCAGCAGATGCAAGATGATTACGATTGTCAGTATTGCGTTGTCGACCTGCACGCCATTACGGTTCGTCAAGATCCAAAAGCGCTGCATGAGGCGACTCTAGACGCATTGGCCATCTGTCTTGCGGTTGGTGTTGATCCAAAGAAGAGCACGCTATTTGTTCAATCACACGTCCCAGAACATGCTCAACTTGGTTGGCTTCTTAACTGTTACACTCAAATGGGTGAACTGAGCCGTATGACTCAGTTTAAAGATAAGTCTGCACGTCACTCAAACGACGTAAATGTAGGTTTATACGATTACCCTGTGTTGATGGCAGCAGATATCTTGCTTTACGGCGCTCACCAAGTGCCAGTAGGTAGCGATCAGAAACAACACCTAGAGTTAGCGCGTGATATTGCGACTCGTTTTAACAACATCTACGGCCCTGAAACGCCAATCTTCCAAGTGCCAGAACCGTACATTCCACAAGTGAATGCTCGTGTAATGAGCCTGCAAGATGCGACTAAGAAGATGTCTAAGTCAGACGATAACCGTAAGAATGTAATCACTCTGCTAGAAGAGCCTAAGTCGATCATCAAGAAGATCAATAAAGCTCAGACCGATGCTGAAACGCCACCACGTATCGCTAATGATTGGGAAAACAAAGCCGGTATCTCGAACCTAATGGGTTTGTACTCTGCGGCAACGGGTAAAACGTTCGAAGAGATTGAGGCTGACTATAAAGGCGTTGAAATGTATGGGCCATTTAAGAAAGATGTGGGCGCTGCATTGGTAGAGATGCTTGAGCCGATTCAATCTGAATACCACCGGATCCGTGCTGATCGTGCTTACATGGACGCAGTAATGAAAGCGGGTGCAGAAAAAGCGTCAGAACGCGCTGCTGTGACACTGAAAAAAGCGTACGAAGCGGTGGGTTTTGTTGCCCGCCCATAAACGAATGCTGAGTCTTCGTTGATTCTATAACGACAATAGCACCGTGATTGTTCAAAGCCTTTAGCCATGCTAAGGGCTTTTTTATTTATAAATCCATCAGTTATCTACAGGCCCCCACCAATCCTCTCTTTCCGTTTACTTTGCTTGTTGAAAGCATGCGCTCCATTCAGCTATTTGATTTGTATATGAGATCGAGATCTCGATAAATAGGGTGAATGTTTCTATTGCTTACATAAAAGTCCAACACTGAGCGGGCAAAATAAAAACGACAATTCAATTAACGTGACATGGAACACCATCTTAAATGCAACACGACATTCTTGATGGTACTCAGAGGTAGATAATGGAAACCAAATTTACACGTAGCTTGCTTGCTCTTGTGGTGGGTTCAACGCTGGCTGCACCCGCACTCGCTGATGTGATTCTTTCTCAATATGTGGAAGGCACCAGTTACAACAAAGCCATCGAAATTGCCAACACCGGTGATACCGCCGTGAGTTTAGATGGCTTTCAATTGGCTAAATCGAGCAATGGTAATGGCTCATGGGGAAGTACTTTGTCTCTTGCCGGCAAAGTGATTGAGGCGAATCAAGTCTTAGTCATTTCTCACTCAAGCGCAAGCCAGGCGATACAAGATGTCACCAATGAGAATAACGGCTCAGTGGTGAACTTTAATGGTGATGACCCGATAGCACTGCTCAAAGCTGATGGCAGTGTTCATGACATGCTAGGCATTATGGGTGATGTCGATTGGGGTAAAGATGTGACCTTGGTTCGTGCCGAGCTGACCCCTTCTACCACTTACCAAGCATCTCAATGGGTGGCACTAGCCACTGACAATATTGAAGGGTTAGGGGCGTTGGAAGCGGTTGAATTGCCACAAGCCTTTGCTTGTACTCAAAACGATTCAACGCCCGTCTTTACTGCTATTCAAGATATCCAAGGAGAAGGGGCTAGCTCTCCGTTTATCAGCGGCTACCCATATATTACGGATGAGGAATATTTCGTCGAAGGTGTGGTGACGGCGGTGACCACAGGGCTGACGAAAGGGTTTTATCTTCAGGCCTTGAATGACGACTATAATTCAAGCACATCGGAAGGATTGTTTGTTCATACTAATTCATCTCAATCAGACTTAGTGGCTGGTGATATTGTTTGTGTCAAAGGTAAGATCCAAGAGTATTACAGCCATACTCAACTCAAAGTAGAAAACAACAACTGGATTAAGGTCAGTGGCCAAACGGCACCTTCAGCGGTTGCCATTGAAATACTAGAAAGCGATGAAAATTTCGAACAAACTCTAGAGCGCTATGAAGGCATGTTAGTCAAAACCACAGAAGCGCTTGATATGCGTGTGACGCGTACATTTGGCTATGACTATGCCGGGCGTCGTGACAATATGGTGCTGGCGCAAGGTGAAATTAATATGCAGCCAAACCAATTGTATGCGGCAGGCTCTGAGCAAGCGAATGAGCAAAATCAGCGTAATAAACTGGCTCGAGTATTTGTTGAGACCGATCAGAAAGCCCCCAACGGACAGATCCCGTACTATCCAGACTTTGGCCGCACAGATATCGATCAAAATGGGTCAACGGAAGATTACATTCGCATCGATGATTCGATTATTGGGCTAGAAGGTGTTTTAAGTTACAGCTACGGCGAGTATCGACTCATTGCGACCAATCAATTGAGCCGTGATAATTTTGTTCGCAACGATCCACGTACTGAACGCCCTCAAATGAATCGAGGGGATTTACGTATCGCGACATTCAATGTATTGAACTACTTCAATTCTCCATTTGGTGGTGATGCGAATTTACATGGCGACAACCGCGGTGCAAATAGCTACGAAGAGTTTGAAGTTCAACAGCAAAAAATCGTCAATGCTATTTTGTTGCTTGATGCCGACATCATTGGCTTGATGGAAATTGAAAACAATGGGTTTGGTGCCAGCGGAGCGATTACGCAACTCGTCGATCAAATTAACTTGCGTATCCCGAAACAAAAAGATCACTATAAATTTGTGGCGATCGATTCTAATCAAGACGGTGAGACCAATCATCTGGATTCCATTGGGACCGATGTCATTACTACGGGTGTGATTTATCGCAGTAAGGCGGTGAAGCTAAAACAGAGCCGCGTGATTGCGATGCCAAGTCAGCTGGCACCTGAAGTGATCGATGATAAGGGCAAAGTGATTGAAAGTGGTAAAAACTATCAACGTGATTCTCTTGCTCCTACGTTTAAAGTGAAAGGAACGAAAGAAAAAATCACCGTTGCAGTGAATCACCTTAAATCGAAAGGCTCAAAATGTTGGGAAGATGCGGCTCCGATTGAGCAAGGCGGTCAAGGCGGGGTTGACGCCGATAAGCAAGGGTCGTGTGAAAACTTCCGAGTTGCTGCAGTGGTTGCGTTAGGTGAAGCTCTGGAAGAGATCAAAGGGCATAAAGTCATTCTTGGTGATATGAATGCGTATGGTAAGGAAGATCCAATGCTTATCCTTACCGATTACAGTGCTGAGAAGTACGGCAAAGAGATCAAAGCGGCACGTAATACCTTTATTGCGGGTGAACCACAATTTGGTGATGATGGTGCTGTGATCACCAAGAATTTCGGTTATATCAATGCGGTTGAGATGCACCATCCAAAAAGCTGGAGTTACTCATACAATGATGAAGTCGGTGCTTTAGATCACTTACTGATCAGTGAGAGCTTAGCGGAAAAAGTGGTGGACGCGACAGATTGGCATATCAATGGCGGAGAATCGACGCTGTTTGATTACAACGAAGAGTTTAAAGGTGATTTTCCGAAGTACCAAGATCACTACCGTTCATCTGACCATGATCCAGCCGTTCTAGAGTTACAGATGGGAGGTTCATTTGGCCTGGGCGCATTAGTGTCGATGTTCGGTCTAATGATGTGGCGACGTCGTGATTCCTAGCGTCTAGCTCATTCAAGTGTAAAACGTTAAGGCCAGTGTTTACTGGCCTTATTTCATTTTTTTCAGCGTTAATACTTGCCTTTCCTACTTGGTATTGCACAATACCGCCCTCTAAAGTGTTTCAATGTGTTGAGCTGTATTGTTGCCATGCTATTGATTATCGATAATTACGATTCGTTTACCTATAACCTGTACCAGTATTTTTGTGAATTGGGTGCAGAGGTTAAGGTTGTGCGTAATGATGCGATTGATGTCGCTGGAATCGAAGCGTTAAAACCGTCACACCTTGTTATTTCCCCAGGCCCTTGTACGCCTAATGAAGCCGGTATCTCTCTTGCTGCCATCGAGCACTTTGCCGGTCAGTTGCCTATTATGGGGGTTTGCTTAGGGCATCAAGCTATTGCCCAGGTTTTTGGTGCAAACGTCGTGCGTGCTCGACAGGTCATGCATGGCAAAACATCCCCAATTACTCACACCAATCGCAGCGTCTTTCGTGGCTTAAATAACCCTCTAACGGTCACTCGATACCATTCGTTAGTGGTACAAAATGGCACCCTGCCGGACTGTTTTGAATTAACCGCTTGGACCACTCTTTCCGACGGTTCCATCGATGAAATTATGGGATATCAGCACAAAACGTTACCCATCGATGCGGTTCAATTTCATCCTGAATCGATCAAAACAGAGCAAGGCCATGAGTTGCTAGCTAACTTCTTAGCGCGTTAACTTTTTCGACGCACCCATTAGCCTAACTTTGTCACCGGCTTACGATCTGACCGTGATCACTTTTCTTAACATTTCTTTCATATTATTTGCGTTGTTCGGTTAGTGAAAAACTATTCGCAACAGATATCCTGTTTTTGCTTATCACCTTGATACGCTTGAGTTGCTGCCCTCCTTATAGATTCAATTTAAAAAAAAGCTTCATAAAAGAACCGACTTGATGCATAAATAGTCATATGTAGTGACTATCTGTAGGTGCTTTCCTACTTGAAAAGAATAATTCACTATTGAAATGGTTAATTGAATGTAAATACAATGCTGCAGCAGCAAAAGTGCGAAATTTTATATTCCTTTATTGTTTAGAGGGAAATATGCCGATCTGCTTGTTGGCCGTGTTAAGAGGGAATGTGCGATGACAGCTGAAAATTTTGGTTCAGGGAAAGAAAAGGTAGAACGCGAATTATTTAACGAGGTGATGGTGCCTTGTTATAACCCAATGGAAATGATTCCAGTAAAAGGGGAAGGCGCGCGAGTTTGGGATCAAGAAGGTCATGAGTACATCGACTTTGCTGGTGGTATTGCGGTGAGCTGTCTAGGTCATTGTCATCCAGCTATGGTCAACGCACTAACAGAACAAGGTAATAAAATTTGGCATTTAAGTAATGTCATGACGAATGAACCGGCACTGCGATTGGCTAAAAAACTGACTGAGATTAGCTTTGCTGAAAAAGTGTTCTTTGCTAACTCAGGTGCGGAAGCCAATGAGGCGGCACTCAAGCTAGCTCGTCGCTGGGCTGCGGATGTTCATGGCCCTGAAAAATCAGAAATTATTGCCTTTGAACAAGGGTTCCATGGTCGTACTTTCTTCACTGTGACTGTGGGTGGTCAGGCGGCTTATTCAGATGGTTTTGGCCCAAAACCCGGTGATATTACGCATTTACCATACAATGATATCGCGGCACTAGAAGCACGTATGTCGGAGCGCACTTGCGCCATCATGATGGAGCCACTTCAAGGAGAAGGCGGCATCATCTCTCCGACGAACGAATTTATGAAAGCGGTTCGCGAGCTGTGTGATAAATACAACGCTCTGCTTATTTTTGATGAAGTGCAAACCGGCAATGGCCGTACCGGCGATTTCTATGCTTATCAAGGGTTAGGTATCACACCGGATATTTTGAGCACGGCGAAATCACTCGGTGGCGGTTTCCCTATTGGCGCAATGCTCACCACAGCAGCGTTGGCTGAGCACCTGAAAGTGGGCACTCATGGCTCGACTTATGGCGGTAACCCACTTGCTTGTGCTGTTGCAGAAGCCGTGGTTGATGTTGTCAGTCAGCCTGAAACATTAGCGGGTGTTAAAGAACGTGAAACGCTCTTTCGTCAAGGATTGGCTAAGATTAATGATAAGTACCAAATCTTTGCAGAAATACGTGGCAAAGGCTTGTTACTAGGCGCTGCACTTAATGAGCAGTGGCAAGGTCGTGCTCGTGATGTATTAGTGGCAGCAGGTCAACATGGGCTTATGGTGTTGGTTGCGGGTGCTAATGTTGTTCGCTTTACGCCGTCTTTGGTGATTTCTCCACAAGAGATCGAAGAAGGGCTTGCTAAGCTTGATGCGGCAATCGCATCGTTAACCTCGAAATAAGTTAACAACCTATATGTATTCTTCTGAATACCGTTCAGGGGCTAGAGACTCTTTTTAGCCCCTATTGCATCAGGAGGGAATTTCGATGCTGGTTATTCGTCCCATTTCAATGTCTGACTACGATGCCTTGCATACTTGTGCAGTGGAATCAGGTCACGGTTTTACATCTCTTCCTGTTAACGAAGAACTACTGACTAATCGTATCCAACACTCTGAATACAGCTTTGCAAAAGGCGACGTGACAGAGCCGGGGGATGAAGGCTACCTAATGGTCGGCTTTGATAGTGAAAGTGGTGAAGTGGCAGGTTGTACAGGAGTGGAAGCTTCTATCGGTTGGGATGTGCCTTTTTATTCCTACCACATCAGTACTGTGGTGCACGCATCGCCTAAATTGGGCGTGAATAACGTGGTTAAATTGCTGACGTTTGGTAATAACTACACGGGCTGTACCGAAATTTGCACGCTGTTTTTACGACCAAGTTTTCGTGGTGGGCTGAATGGACGTTTGATGTCTAAGTGTCGATTCTTGATGCTGGCGGAACACCCACATCGATTCTCTAAAACCATATTCGCGGAGATGCGTGGGGTATCCGATGACGAAGGAAATTCCCCATTTTGGCAATGGCTCCAGGAGCATTTTTTCTCGATTGACTTCACCATGGCCGATTATTTAACCGGTATTGGTAAGAAAGGCTTTATCGCCGATCTGATGCCTAAGCTGCCAATCTATATCAACTTGCTGAGTAAAGAAGCTCAGGCTGTGATTGGTAAAGTTCATGACAACACATTGCCAGCACTGAAACTGCTAGAGCGTGAGGGCTTCACCTGTCGAAACTACGTCGATATTTTTGATGCAGGCCCTACCGTAGAGTGTGACGCTCGAAATATTGAGTCAGTACGTCACTCATTTCGAGCCAAGGTCGTGATTTCAGAGCACACAAGTGCTGATCATTACTTAATATCAAATACGTCATTTGAGAACTTCCGTGCCACCGCAGCAAAAGCAGCGTATGACCACGCAAGTAACACGGTGATATTAGCGTCTGATGTTGCTAAAGCATTGCAGGTTTCTCAGGATGACTATGTGCGTATGCTCGCCCAGTAACGGTTTTTATCCGTAATTTGTTTCTTCGGTAACCTAATTTTCTCAGAAAAAATGTACAAGGATTTCATTATGACTCATTGGATTGGTGGCGAGTGGATCGCTGGACAAGGCGATGCGATGGTTTCAACAAGCCCATACAACAACCAGCAAATATGGCAAGGTGATAGCGCGACTCCCGCTAGATCGGAAGAGCGG
>NZ_JBNGCJ010000934.1:0-707 GCF_049974785.1 Vibrio genomosp. F10 str. 9ZD137 | reverse complement strand
GATCTTCAGGGTTAAGCTCTGGCAACGTAGGCAGTTCATCTTGTACTGTGCCTAGAATTTCAACACGTTTGATTGAATCAATACCAAGGTCCGCTTCCATGTCCATTTCTAGATCAAGCATTTCTGTTGGGTAACCGGTTTTCTCAGCAACCACGTCTAACATTGTTTTTTGAACACGTGCTGCGTCTAGACCATTTGAAACCGGAGCAGTTGAAACTGGATCGCTCGTTGACACTGAACCGCCAGAAGGCATCTTGGTGTTCATATAAGCAACAATCTCACCAAGCGTGCGGCACTCGGCTAAATCTTCAGGGTTAAGCTCAGGAAGGTTTGGCATTTCATCTTGAACAGTACCAAGTATTTCAACACGTTTGATTGAGTCAATACCAAGATCTGCTTCCATATCCATATCAAGATCTAACATCTCGGTTGGATAACCCGTCTTCTCTGCAACCACTGCCAACATGACTTTTTCTGCATCCGCCGATTGCACTTCCGTCGAAACTCCTTGAGTTGAAGCAACGGGTGCACTTGTTACCGGAGCTTTAGTCGCTTCTGCAACGATTGCAGGTGCTGAAGTCTTGGCTGCCATTGCTTGAGGAGCTTGTTGTTGAACAACTGGAACTGAAGGTTTAGGTGCTTGTGCGACGGTTTGATCAGCTTGTGTTGTAACAGGAGCAACTTGTGGCGCTACCTGCGTTTTAGCG
>NZ_JBNGCJ010000933.1:0-508 GCF_049974785.1 Vibrio genomosp. F10 str. 9ZD137 | reverse complement strand
GACCGCTGTCATTGAAATGGCCGCCGCTTCAGGGCTTGACCTTGTTGAACGCAATAAACGCAATCCATTATTAACCACTTCATATGGTACGGGCGAACTGATTAAAGGCGCGCTCGACAAAGGGGTAAAACACATCATTATTGGTTTAGGTGGCAGCGCGACTAACGATGGTGGTATAGGCATGGCACAAGCTCTCGGTGCAAAGCTTATCGACAAGCATGGCAATGATTTGGCCTACGGTGGTGGCGCACTAGAGAACTTAGTGAGCATTGATTTAACCGAACTCGATCCGCGCTTACAAAGTGTTTCTCTCGAAGTCGCTTGCGATGTGGACAACCCATTGTGTGGCATAAAAGGAGCTTCCCATGTGTTTGGTCCGCAAAAAGGGGCAACATCTGAGATGATTGATACCTTAGACGCTAACCTTGCGCATTATGCAAAAGTGATCGCTGAAACCACAGGTAAAGACATCAAAGACGTAGCGGGAGCTGGGGCCGCAGGAGGCTTA
>NZ_JBNGCJ010000932.1:0-1470 GCF_049974785.1 Vibrio genomosp. F10 str. 9ZD137 | reverse complement strand
ATTTGCCGCTTAGCAGAGCGTTAAATGCTCTTCATGCATCCCCATACTTGAGGTGGTAATGAAAACCGTATCAGAATATAGCCAAAGAAATATATTGATAATTCCTCAATCTTTATATGATATGAGCGATATTCAGAAATTAATGCATGACGGTCACTCAGGGATATTTTATAAAGATCTAAAGCAAGACTTAGTAGATGTTGAGTTCTATACCAATATCCCTTGTGTGGTTTATATTGAAAGTGGACAAGAAACAATTACTACTTCTGACAATAAAACACATGTGTTAACTGCCCGTACCGCAATATTTTTACAGCAAGGGCTTAACCTACACTCTGATTATGTAAAGATGACTGAAAATTTAAAAGCTTATCTTGTTTTCTTTACTGATGATGTGCTCACTGATTTCATTAGTGCAAAAAAAACAAGTGAAATAAATACAGGTGAGCTACCTGAATTACTAAAAATTCAATGCGATAGCTTAATTGAAGTATATTTCAACTCTATTCAGCTACTGAATAAACACAGATGTAATACACCTGCGCTCGTTAGGATTAAGCTACTTGAATTTTTACATCTATTAAGTTTATATGACAAACGTATTTTTCAATCTGCGTTTAAATCAAAGCAAGTATCAATCTCTCCAAAACGAAACCTCACTCGTTTATTAAATAACAGCGAGACCCTAAAGTTATCGATCAGTGATTTAGCTAATTTATCAGGCAGAAGTACTTCTACTTTTACTAGAGACTTCAAAGCAATATATGACATCCCCCCTAAACAATGGTTACAAAATAAAAGATTAGATCGTGCCTATGAACTATTAACGAAGACAGAATTAACTGTGACACATGTGGCCGCAGATTTAGGTTATGAAAATGTATCTCATTTTATTAAATCCTTTAAAGAAAAGTACAAAATCACACCGAAACAATTAAAACAAAATAACTGATTGAAAAACGTTATTTTTGTATATTTATGAGTAGTTTACTTTTTCGCACGTGATTAAATAACCAGTGTTAATTAATCAACGGAGTAAAAGAATGAGAGTAAGAGTAACCCTTAACTGCCAAGTAAAGCCTGAACAACTTGAAGTATTACTATCTTTTTTAGAAAAAAATTTACCTAATGTTAGAGGATTCAATGGCTGCATGAGTGTGACTGTTTATTTTGATAAAGAGAGTTCAGAAATGTTGCTTGAAGAAGAATGGCTTAGTATTGAGCACCATCAGACCTATATAAAATATATTGAAAATAATGGTATATTAGGTAAGTTAGCTTCATTTTTAGCTTCAGCCCCTGTTATTAAATATTTACAAAAAGCAGACATTTAAACTGGTGGACATATAAAAAAAGAGCACTTAACAAGTTGCTTAAACGGACAAAAAACAGCTGGCTTTTGCTCGTTCCTCGCTAATTTTAGCCAGCTATTTTATTGCCGCTTAGCAAGGCGTTAAGACTCGCTGTGAT
>NZ_JBNGCJ010000931.1:0-1076 GCF_049974785.1 Vibrio genomosp. F10 str. 9ZD137 | reverse complement strand
GTATCTTGGCTGATATCTCGGCCCGATGCCGACGTGATGTTTTTAATCACAAGCGGGCCGTCGATTTCGACAATATTGATTCGCTTACCATAGGTTCGAGCGTCAATGGCACCGCCGCCATCATTGGTTAAATTAGTTTTTAGTGCTGAGCTTGCTGTCTCTAGGCTACCGTCTTCATTGGTCAGTGCCACGCCACCGATCTGAGAAGCGTCCAATTTAATATTTAGACCACCCACACTGCCTGTCGCATTGGTGTATATGCCGGCATTCGTTGTGATGGTCGTGTCGCCATGTTTGTTAGCGATATTACCTTGAATAATGACATCGCCACCGTTGTTGGAAACAATATCAACCGACCCTGCTTCTTTACCCGTAAAGATGACATTGACGCCATAGTCCGCTTTAATCGAGTGGGTAGATTCATCGCGAATTTTGCTCTCGTTAACAAACTGCGCATAATAGGTTTTTTTGCCCCACCAGGTACTGGTGGTCCATTTTCGCACCAGAGATTTCTCTTCTGAAAGTGTGACTGTCTCAGCCTTTTCGAAGATATAGTCCCTATCATCGGGCGCGTACTCGAAGTAAGCCCCTTCTCCTCGAAGTGTTGGAGAGCCAATCGGTTCAAGTGGCCCATCAAAACTGACATCTTTAGGATCACTGGCGAAGGCATCAATGCCTAACCAAGAAGATGTACCTGTGGTCTTATATTGCCGAGCAAAGCTTTCACTGCCCATCGTCCATGAATAACGCCAACCGGATTTAGGGTCATATTCCATATTATCTGAGCCGGATTTGACCGTATTTCCTTGTATATTTTCATAGCTGGTTGTCACAGACACACCCGATGCATCTTTTTCGTAGCTGGTTACTTTGGCGTTACCATGACCATCTGCTTTCGCTTTGTCTCGAATGATCAAGGTGCCTTTACCACGCTGAGAAGCATCAAGGCCTAAGATTTTTACATCCAGATCCGTCTTGTTATTGACCTCGATTTCACCGTATCCACCGAGTAATTCAATTTCAGAATTTTTGTTGGTATTTAGAATATGACCATTCAGCTCGATGTAGCCGCCGCT
>NZ_JBNGCJ010000930.1:0-840 GCF_049974785.1 Vibrio genomosp. F10 str. 9ZD137 | reverse complement strand
ACCGCCGCAGTCTACGCTGCTCGTGCCAACCTTAACCCTGTATTAGTGACAGGGATGCAGCAAGGTGGGCAACTCACAACCACAACAGAAGTTGAAAACTGGCCAGGTGATGCAGAAGGACTCACGGGTCCCGCTCTAATGGAACGTATGAAAGAGCACGCCGAACGCTTTGAAACCGAAATGATTTTTGATCATATCAATGACGTCGACTTGAGCCAGCGCCCTTTCCGCTTAAAAGGCTACAGTGCTGAGTACAGTTGTGACGCTTTGATCATCTCAACGGGTGCGTCTGCAAAGTACTTAGGGCTAGAATCCGAAGAAGCGTTTAAAGGCCGAGGGGTTTCCGCCTGCGCAACCTGTGACGGATTTTTCTATAAAAATCAAAAAGTCGCTGTGGTCGGGGGTGGGAATACCGCCGTAGAAGAAGCGCTATATCTATCCAATATTGCTGCGGAAGTTCACCTTATTCACCGTCGCGATACCTTCCGTTCGGAAAAAATTCTAGTGAGACGTTTGATGGATAAAGTCGAGAACGGCAACATATTCCTTCATACCGACCGTACATTGGATGAAGTACTCGGCGACGACATGGGTGTGACAGGCGTTCGAATCAAAGATACGCAATCCGACTTAACTGAAGATCTCGATGTCATGGGTGTCTTCATTGCGATTGGTCACCAACCAAACACTGCGATCTTCAAAGGTCAGCTCGATATGAAAGACGATTACATCATCGTTAACTCTGGGTTAAACGGCAATGCGACCCAAACCAGTGTCGAAGGTGTGTTTGCCGCAGGAGACGTGATGGATCATAACTATCGTCAAGCGATTACCTCCGCT
>NZ_JBNGCJ010000929.1:0-601 GCF_049974785.1 Vibrio genomosp. F10 str. 9ZD137 | reverse complement strand
GATCTAATCTATCCCCAAGGAGCACCATATCTGCAGACGCCTTAGCAACATCTGTACCTCCACCCATTGCAACCGATATATGAGCGCCAGCAAGAGTAGGGGCGTCATTGATTCCATCACCGACCATCATGGTGATATCCCCATCTAACTGGTTTAAATAACTGAGCTTGTCTTGAGGCTTAGCTGAGGCAATAACATTATCGATCCCAATTTTACTTGCAACTAACTGAGCGTTGGCCTGAGTATCACCGGTTAGAAGCGTGACTTTGATGCCCGCATCTCGAAAGCGTTGAATAAAGTCCGCACTTTCTTTTCGAATAGGATCGCTATAGCTGAACGTGGCGATATGGACATCATTCAAAGAAAGATAGACGCTGTTCGCTTCGGCCTGGTGATCCCCACTTAAGATAAACTCAGCACTTCCAATCTTAACGTGTTGTCCTTGGTAACACCCCTGGATACCAGAACCAATGATGTTCTCAACATCAGCTATTTCTGTGACAAATGGAGCTGAGAGCTGCTTAAAGGCGCGAGCAATAGGGTGATTGGCATGGGACTCTAGCTCAGAGGCCAAAGCAATGCATGTGTCTTTATCGATATC
>NZ_JBNGCJ010000928.1:0-3196 GCF_049974785.1 Vibrio genomosp. F10 str. 9ZD137 | reverse complement strand
GGCGGGCAACGGCAGCGGGTCTGGATTGCGATGCTGTTGGCACAGCAAACGCCAATCCTAATGTTAGATGAGCCAACGACCTATTTAGATATCTCCCATCAGCTTGAATTGCTTGAACTATTTAAAAAGCTCAAGCAAAATCTGGGCCACACGGTCGTTGCAGTACTGCATGATCTGAACCAGGCCTGCCGTTACGCCGATAACCTAATTGTATTAAGTGACGGAAAAATTGTTGCTCAAGGCGCTCCTGATGAACTAATGACCGAATCCTTGGTTAAGCAAGTGTTCGGCTTAGATAGCGTAATTATTCCTGATCCAGTCACACGTTCACCTATGATAGTCCCTAAAGCTCCCCTGATACCCGATGTCGTGTGAACCGTATTTAACTAAGCTATACCTGAACCCTTTGGCCACATGACAAGGTGTGATTCATATTTAACCTGATGATTATTCTATGGTTCATCAGGTGGCTTTTCATCATTCAATCCACTAAAGCTTTCGCTAAACTCGCTATGCTAGCATTCTCCCACACCCAAATATTTGCCCGAAAAAAAAGCACAAATTCAGAAGTATGTTCTTGCAACCCTTAGTAATATACGCCCGTAAATGAGAATGGTTATCAAAATCATGTTCGGCATAACACGATAACTAGGCCATATAAATCAAGGGCATGTGCTACGAAAAGCAAACCAGCATCTGGGTTAACTGCTTATAAAGAGCATGACCTTATTACTATTGTCACGTGAACTACGTGTCGGAAAATTAACAAAGCAGTGCGAAGCCGTATCTCCCACGAACTCAAAATCGAGGAAATACAAGCCACAAATGCTTGTAATACGGCGACCGGCAAAACTCTAGGAGAATGACCTAATGGATTTATTGCGCATGGAGCGCTTAGCGAAAAGCCAACCAAGCAGACCCCCTCTCGGTACTTTAGCTGCATCAGTTGCAGTTACCTGTTTTGGTATGCAAGCAGGGCTGGCCGTTGCCGCTGAAGAGATCAGAGACGGAATAGTCCCTACTATGGTGGTATACGGCGACAAATCTGAACGTGCTCTCCAAGAAACCAGCGCAAGTGTGGTCGTTTACGATCAAGACTCAATGCAGGAAAAGGGTATTAATACGACTCAGGATTTACTGAGAATGAGTCCAAACATAGTCGATACCGGCTATGGAAACCAAATTGCAACAGTGCGAGGTGTCGATGGCTCTGGCCCAGGCGTTGGCGCTGCAGCGTTTATTTCAGGTTCTAAACCACGACTTAATGTCTCTTTAGATGGACGCTCTCTCACCTACAATGAACTCGCCTATGGACCAAACTCTATGTGGGATATACAGCAGGCCGAGATTTATCTTGGTCCACAAAGCTATATCCAAGGCCGAAATTCTATTGCCGGAACGGTCGTATTGAAATCTAACGCCCCTGTTTTTGAGCGTGAATTTTCAGTGAAAGGTGGTATGGGCAACAATAGCTTGCAACAGACCGCCATCGTCTATAACGATGTTCTTGTCGATGATCAGGTCGCATTTCGTATCAGTGCGGATAGGCAGTATCAAGAAAGTGCCGTCGCACTGGTGAGCTATGAGCCTGCGGGGGATTCCAAAGAAATTGAGTCCAATGTCATTCGAGCTAAGTTACTGGTCGAGCCAAATAAAATCCCAGATCTGTCTTCAACGCTGAGTATTTCACATCATGACCATCGTGCTCCGCAGGGGGAGTATGAGCCTGATGATTCACCGTTTGCCCCATTCCCTTCAAAGCGTCCGGTGTTTGAAGGACATTCGAATAGTTATGTATGGGACCTAGCCTATGGTGTGACATCTAACGTTGAGCTGGCATTTAATACCAACTATACCGATTTTGAAAGCGAACGTATTGTTCCGACAGGTGATAGATTCTCTGCAGAAATTCAAGGTAAGGAATACCATATTGAGCCAACCATTAGATATGTCTCTGATTCAGAGCAACTGGACCTTTTAGTTGGCGCAAGATATTTCAGCAATAGCCAAGATGACTTTATTAATGGCATGGGTTCCTATGAGGATGAAACTAAGACTCAATCTGTTTACTTGCAAGCCATTTATAACCTAACCCCAAGCTTGGTACTTACGGCGGTCGGCCGTTATGAAAGTGAGAAACGTTTTAGACAGGGTGGTGATGGCCCGTTTGCTCTGGAACTAGATGAGACCTATAACGACTTCTTACCTAAGCTCGCCTTGGCGTGGAACTCAGATAAAAACAACACCTTTGGTGTGAGTGCCGCAAAAGGGTTTGGCTCCGGTGGTGCAGGCGTTGATTTCATCGCACGTTCAACCTACATGTTTGACGAAGAATCTGTTTGGAACTATGAATTCTTTACGCGTCATCGCTTACTGGATCAAAGCCTGCAGCTGACCACCAACGTGTTCTATAACGATTACGACAATTTGCAACAGTTAACTGGCGCAGAGATCTCGAATTTGGATGATGCAAAGTCTTATGGTGCTGAAGCCACTATGGATTGGTATGCAACTCAAGATTTGAGCGTCTTCGCCAATATGGGCCTATTGAAAACGAAAATTAGCGATAGCACCCAGAGCATTTATGAAGGCAAAGAGTTTTCTCGTGCGCCAGGGGTCACAGGTGTTGCTGGACTGAATTATTGGCTAAATGATTTTGAGTTCAATGGTAATGTTCAGTACGTGGGTGATTACTACTCAACGACAGACAATAACGAAGTAGCAAAGATCTCTGGCTACACTACTGTTAATGCTTCGATTGCCTATGTATTTGATTATGGTCACGCCAAGCTGTTTGCGAATAACTTGTTCGATTCAAACGACGTCATCCTTTACGAAGCTCGAGGACAGGTATATACCGAATCTCCGCTGCTACAAAAAGCGCGTACAGTAGGCTTATTGGTACAACTTGATTTCTAACTCTAAACGCTGGCCAGTATCCATGATGCTGGCCTCTTTTTGACTACAGAACTACTAAACTGAATGACCTAGCCCACGCGCACCTGCTTTAAAAATATTCATTTCTTACGCTACTTTAGAGTGTTCTTTTATGTTTCAAACTCCACCTTTTGCCGACGTCCACGACCTAAAAATTGAAATAGACAGCGGTCTGCTATTAGGAAGCCTTGACCGCAATACCAATATCTCCGCTTTTAAAGGCATCCCTTTTGCCGCGCCGCCTGTCGGCAATCTGCGC
>NZ_JBNGCJ010000927.1:0-993 GCF_049974785.1 Vibrio genomosp. F10 str. 9ZD137 | reverse complement strand
AATAAAGCTTGTACAAACCATTGCCAATGCCATGTGCCAGGCAATAGCGTTGCGCCATAAAGTTGCTCAAGGGTTATCGCAACGGTTGGGTGTAGCCAATGGCTCAACTGAATACCCAAAACGAAACCGAGTGATGCGCCTAGTGTGACTAAAGCAATGAGCTCGATTAGCAGAGCTGAGAGCACGATGCTTGGTGAAACTCCGGCTTGCTGAATTTGTACTAACAGCCGATTACGTTTGAGCAAGCTGTACTTCACGCCGTTGTAAGCGATGAACAAACCAACCAAGAAAGCCAGTAAGCTCATGGCAGTGAGGTTGAGGTGAAAGCTGTCGGTAATAGATCCGAGATCCGTACTTTGGTTGTTGGAAATCCATTGCCCTTGCTCGGCGATCAGATTCTGCCATTTGTCTTGATCGTGGGTCTTGGTATCAAAAACAGCGATGTAGCTCAGTTGGCCTTGCTTGTTCAGTAATTGCTGAGCGAATCCAATGTCCATCAACATCCGACTACCCAGTTGCCATTCATCGGGCAGCACGACCACTTGGGTGACTACTTCATCGAGCGTCAGTGTTTTTAATTCGTCTAAGCTTTGATGTTGTGATTGGCTCATCATAACGATGGATTTGCCAGCTAACAGTTGAGGAAGCGGTATGGCGTTGTCGAACAGAGATATGTTTTGACTGTTTTCTGACGTTCCATCGTTTTCGGCTAGCTTGTCGGTAGAATAGCGAGATCTTGAGGTGAGAGCGGCGATCAATTCACTGCCTTGTACCGACCAACGACGACCTTGTTCGTCTCTTACTCGCCCTTCAATCACGGGTAGTATCGCGCTTAATCCATTTTGTCTTAGCTTAAAGTAAAGCGATTCTGGTAAGTAGTTTTGCCCCGCTGGTGGAATGATCAGGTTTTTCGCTTGGACACTCAGTTGTTCTGTGGATTCAGCATAGCTGCGTTGGGCATTAAGGTTGATGGCTTGCACCGCGACAAACAGG
>NZ_JBNGCJ010000926.1:0-3191 GCF_049974785.1 Vibrio genomosp. F10 str. 9ZD137 | reverse complement strand
GATAGATGCAGCCGCTACGCTAGTCGAAGCGATCGCAGCTTTACCACCTGCTTGGTTGTAACTACTTAACATTGCATCGTAGTCTTTAATTAATGCGAAGGTTTCATTGGTGATCACATCGGTTGAGACTGGAACGTCTTTACCCGCGCTAGTGACTTTTACGCTCGGTGCTCGATTATATTTATTCACCGCACGTTCATCGCGAATCGCGAATGGCGTTTCCAATAATAGCGTTTGATCAGCAGAGTCAAATGTAACCACTAATGGGGATGAGTTAAACTTCTCTTTCCCACCATTGGTATCAATCATTGCGGTAACTCGGACCAATAACTGATTTTGACCATTTTCAATTTTCAAATCGCCTTTACCACTGTTGGCAATCTGATTGATTTCTTGGTTAACCGCTAATATTTCCACGCGAGAATCCGTTTGGATTGTGGTTTTAGCATAGGAGAACGTGCTGAAAAGAGCGAGAGATAATATAGCTAGTTTTTTCATAGGATTACCAACTTACAGAAACAACAAAGGCGGACATTAAGTCCGCCAGAATATACCGTTTAGAAATGGATTAGAATACCCATTCAGTACCGATACGGATCATGAGATCTTTATCATAAGCGGTATCATCTTGCTGAGTTAGACGAACAAATGTGTAAACAGAATTGAACGAGTAACCTGCCTCACCAGAGATAGATGTAACATCTAAATCTTTATCTTTTTGGTTGTCTGTCTTACCTGTTTGATCGGCGTAACCGACACGGAAGTTCATTGCGCCATGGTAGTAGTTTGCTTGAATAGAATAAGCATCGATTTCACGTTCAGTGTATCCGTAACCGCCACCGCTATTTGTGGAATCATAAGACCCAGTTTTGTACGCACCTAAAACATTAAAGCTATCCATAGGGCGCAACTCAAAACCTACAAACGCTGAGTCAGTGTCACCAATAGAAGCCGCTTTACCTGTATCCCATGTTGGACTTCCATCTGGTGCTGGGTTATTTGAGTTCCAGTAAGCATCCTCACCGCCTTCAAAAATGGTTCCCTTTGCTGTTTCGTATGCCGCATGTACAGTTAACATGTCAATAGGGGTTACTGATACAGAACCACTGAAGAAGTTTGAATCTTCATGGTTCTCACTACCGTTACCACCAGATAAACTGAATTTAACCATGTCACCAAACATTGGAGAGTCGTAACGTGCCATCTGGCTCTTACGATCAAAATGGTAACGCTCACCGCTACGCCATGCTCGGTCGAATGTTCGGCCTAGGTTAGAAGCTGAGTAAGGCCAATCCACTAGTTCATATAATGGCGTTAGCATACGGCCAAAACGTACAGAACCCCAATCATCACCACGCATACCAACAAAGGTGTCACGATTACCCAGTTTTGCGCCATCATCTAAAACCCAACCAGATTCAACTTGCATAAACGCTGTTACGCTGTCTGTCATCACTTTAGCAGCACGGAAACCGATACGAGTTTCATTCTCTAACGCCCAACCATCATCAGGTGAGCCGTCTGTTTTCGTTTGGTTGTAATCAACAGCAGAGATAGATACCACACCGTATACTTCAACGTTTGCATCGTTAGCATCACCAATCATATATGCGTTTGCAGTACCTGCGGCCATCATAACTGCTGCGCCTACGAGAGACTTCTTGAATACATTTTTCATTGTTTTAACCCTTTCCCATTTGTTAGGAATTTATTTATATTTTTATTAGCAACGCAGGGAACTACTGGACTAAATAGCTGACTAACGTTGCACTGCTTTTCATGGACGAGGCAAATATTGCAAACTTTTTTTCCAATAAAAAACAAAGCCAATATTTATTCGACACACTTCAAATAAAAATAAAGATAAAAGAAATAAAACCAATAAAAACAGAATTTTAAACAAACATAAAATAATGTATTTTAGGTCCGCCACATCCAAACCTTCATCAAGATCACATAAACACGGTCAGTACCGGTAAAATCCAGATCTTAATCACATGCGTTTTTTGTATTTATTTTCCTTTTTATTTTAATCAGACTGAAATCTTGATTAAGATCTCACATTTGTTTCAGCTCATCTGACACTCACCTGACAGTTCAATCGCAATTTAATCGTCTATACCTAAATGGAATTTCGTTGATTCTCACCTTGACCTTACCCATAAGGTAAGGTTTATGCTCTTTACTATGCTAGAACCTTAGGAAGATAACCATGAATCAATATTCCATACCTTTAATTGGGCTCAATTGCATGGGCTGTGCAAAAAAAGTAGACAAAGCGTTAAACGAGCAGTACCCAGTGAATATTGATTTCCTTTCAAAAGACTATATCGAGCTGCGCAGTGACGCCTCTTTTCATCAACTTGCAGTGATCATCGAAAATTTAGGCTATAACGCTGGGCACTATTTTGAATTTACACTTTCAGGCCTGAGTTGTTCTCGCTGTGTCGAAAAACTTAGCCAGTTGATTGAACAGGATGACTCTATTGGCCTTTTCTCTGCGACCAAAGAATTACTGACCGTCTACACCATTAACGATCACACTTACGTTCAAGAATTAGTGGCCTCACTGGGGTATAACGCCCAGCTTGTTTCAGATAACTTATCAACCATTCAATCAGAAGAAGACCATCAAGCGATCAGCCAGTCGAAAGTCATGAATTCAGCTGAAGTTTTGCCAACAGAACACCACCGTTTACATCTATCCATTCATGGAATGACATGCGCCAGTTGCGTTTCATCAGTCGAAAAAGCGTTAAATGGGGTTGATGGTGTTATTGCTGTTCAAATCAACCTAGCAGAACAAAGTGCAGTGGTCGAAATCAACAAAAAAAACATTAACTTAGGTACCGAACAAGCGCTTCTTATCGAAATTGGTAAAGCGGGCTATCAAGCTGAAGTAGTTAATGATCCGATGGTTTCTCAACAAAAACAAAAAACTCAACGATTGCTCGTGCTAAATCGCCATAAGCAAAACGCCATCAACGCATTATTGATAGGTGGCCCATTAATGCTATGGGGAATGCTTGGTGGAAATATGATGATCCGCTCCAATTCCGATCAGGTCGCTTGGGGAGCGGTTGGGATCGTGTGCTTATTCTTGATGATGACATCAGGTCGGCTTTTTTATATCAATGCCTTAAAAGCAGTAAAACATCGCCGAGCCACGATGGATACATTGATTGCTCTAG
>NZ_JBNGCJ010000925.1:0-11958 GCF_049974785.1 Vibrio genomosp. F10 str. 9ZD137 | reverse complement strand
CCGATCCTTCTCGCCGTGAGCGCAAGAAGATCACGCAATGGTATCACCGCGCTGATAGCATGGAACACAAGCTCGCATTACTTAAAAAAATACTGACCGATCAAGCGGATCGATCTATCGTATTTTTGAAAACTCGTGAACGTTTAGCCGAGCTACGTATTGAGCTTGAAAAAGCACAAATCCCATGTGCATGGATCCAGGGTGAAATGCCACAGGATCGTCGTAACAATGCCATCACTCGTTTCCGAGAAGGGACGGTTAACGTTCTTCTTGCTACGGATGTTGCTGCTCGTGGAATCGATCTTCCCGATGTAAGCCACGTGATCAACTACGACATGCCACGCTCAGCCGATACTTACTTACACCGCATTGGCCGTACTGCCCGCGCCGGTAAAAAAGGCAACGCTTTGTCTCTGGTAGAAGCACACGATCAAGCTATGCTTGAGCGTGTCGCGCGTTATATCGATGAAGAAATTAAAGAACGCTTCATTAAAGATATGCGCCCACAACATAAAAAAGCATCGACCAAGAAAAAGAAAAAAGACGTAACGAAAAAAGATGCAAAGAAAAAGACCACTAAGAAAAAAGCGGTTAAGAAAAAGAACACAAAGAAGAAGTAAGTCACGTATACGTTGAGTAGCAAAATACAAAAAGAGTAAAGAAATAAAAAAAGCCGATACTCATTGCTATGATTATCGGCTTTTTTATATCGGCGTATCGCTGAAAATATCGATTTATCATTGAAAAGGGAGCAGCGTATTAACCCTGCTCAAATTCAAATAGGAACCCGATTAATGCTCACGAGTGGCGCGGAAATCAACGTCAGGGAATCGCTCTTTCGCTAAATTCAAATTCACCATCGTTGGCGCAATGTACGACAGGTTATCACCACCATCTAACGCAATATTCGATTGATTTTTACGTTTAAACTCTTCAAGTTTCTTGTCGTCACTGCACTCAACCCAACGGGCCGTTGCCACGTTGACACTTTCATAAATCGCTTCAACATTATATTCAGACTTCAATCGAGCCACGACTACATCAAACTGAAGCACACCCACTGCGCCAACGATAAGATCATTGTTTTGCACCGGACGAAAAACCTGTACTGCCCCTTCTTCAGAAAGCTGTACAAGACCTTTTAATAGCTGCTTCTGTTTCAGCGGATCACGTAAACGAATACGACGGAATAACTCCGGTGCAAAGTTTGGAATACCAGAGAACTTCAAACTTTCACCTTGAGTAAAGGTATCGCCAATTTGAATCGTACCGTGGTTATGCAAACCAATAATATCACCCGCGTACGCCTTTTCAGCGCGAGAACGATCACCGGCCATAAACGTAACGGCATCTGAAATGCTAACACTTTTTCCAGTGCGGACATGATTCATCTTCATGCCTTGATTATACGTACCCGATACAATGCGCATGAAAGCGATACGATCTCGGTGTTTAGGGTCCATATTGGCTTGAATCTTAAACACAAAGCCAGAGAATTTTTCCTCGGTAGCAACAACGTCACGCTCATTCGCTTGACGTGCTTGAGGAGCTGGAGCCCATTTAGTTAAGCCATCAAGCATGTGGTCAACGCCAAAGTTGCCCAGTGCAGTACCAAAGTAAACCGGTGTCAACTCACCCGCTAAGAACAGCTCCAGATCAAAGTCAGGGCAAGCACCGACGACAAGCTCTATCTCTTCTCGAACGCTTTTTGCAAGGTCTGCGCCAACAGCCTCATCAAGTTCAGGGTTATCCAAACCTTTAACAATGCGAACTTCTTGAATCTCATGGCCATGGCCTGATTCGTATAAGATCGTTTCATCGCGATGAATGTGGTACACACCTTTAAATTCTTTACCACAACCAATGGGCCATGAGATAGGTGCACAAGCCATACCTAACTCACTTTCCACTTCGTCCAAGACTTCCATTGGATCACGAACGTCACGGTCAAGTTTATTCATAAAGGTAACGATAGGCGTATCACGTAAACGCGTCACCTCCATCAACTTACGAGTTCGATCCTCAACACCTTTTGCCGCATCGATAACCATCAAACATGAATCTACCGCGGTGAGTGTTCGGTAGGTATCTTCCGAGAAATCTTCGTGTCCTGGAGTATCAAGAAGATTCACTAGACAGTCATTGTACGGAAACTGCATCACAGACGTTGTTACCGAGATACCACGCTCTTTTTCCATCTCCATCCAGTCTGATTTAGCATGCTGGTTAGAGCCACGACCTTTTACGGTTCCTGCTTTTTGAATAGCGTTTCCAAATAACAGTACTTTTTCTGTAATGGTTGTTTTACCCGCATCCGGGTGAGAAATGATGGCGAACGTTCTACGCTTAGAAACTTCACCAATAAATGGACTATTTGACATGAAAAGGTCTTCTTTTGGGCCAGCGGAGTATAGGTGACAAAGTAATATTGCCGAGCTAGCAGTTCGATTCAATTTTGCGCGATATTCTCGCTCATATTTGCGATTGGAGCAACTAAAGCCCGATAGGGAGCCAGATTAATTCCATTACTCTCACTTTGTTATTAATTTATTGACTATTTTGAGCTATAACTAAATGAGTAGGTGGGACTAATAATAACTATGTATAAATCCAAACAGATAAATTCTCTCGCATTTCGTCAAGCAAAAACCGTGTTTCTGGTATCTGTGATACTAGGGCTGTGTTTCAGTGTCTATCTTATATTGCTCGATCTGCATCAAGAGCAAACTCGCATTGAAGAGCATTATCAATTTAAATTGCTGCAAAATTATTCCAATGCCAGTCAGGCAGCTTACCATCTAAATCATTTACTGGCTGAACAAGTTGCCTCAAGCCTTATGATGGATGAAGCTATTTATAGAGTTGAAATCATCGATGACTTCGGTGACACCTTGACTAAAAATGAGCGGAAAATCACGGAACAGAGTTCTTTTATTCAAGCGCTTTCCAATTACTTAACCCCCACTGCTCCGGTTTATAGAACACCACTTCACCAACCTAACTCACTCCTTGTGGTAGGGGAACTCAGCTTTTCGGTTAACGGAAACAACATTGCGGTTAATTTCTTAACTAAAATGACTCACGCTATTTTATTTGATTTGATCAGAAACATCCTTCTCACCACCATATTGCTGGCTTTTTTCTATTACAAACTATCAAAGCCCATTATCACGCTGATCACCTGGGTTAATTCACTGCAGCACAAGCAAGCTTCCATCCCTATTCCTGTGCAAAAGCACCATGACGAACTAGGAGAACTGGCGATTTCATTTCATAACCTATGGAAGCAAAGAGAAAAAGCAGAAGCTCAATTAAACCAACTGGCCTATTACGACACACTAACAGGGCTTGCAAACCGAGCTCTGCTACTTCAAATGCTTCAAAACCATATTGACAGTGCCAATCAGTCTCACTCTACCGGCATACTGTTTTACCTAGATTTAGACCGTTTTAAAACCATCAATGACTCATTGGGCCACACCATTGGAGATAATTTACTTAAGGCGATCTCAAAGCGTTTAGAAGCATGGATCAAAAAAGGCATGATCGCTGCACGAATTGGTGGCGATGAGTTCGTTGTTCTCGCACCCGATCTGACACTCAATAAGGCAGGAGACGTTGCGCAGCAAGTTTTGGCTCTGATGTCTAACCCTTATGCGATTGATGGCCACCAACTATACTGCACTGTCACGATTGGCATTTCAGTGTATCCATCTGTTGGAAGTACGAATATTGATATCCTCCGTCAGGCAGACACCGCCTTATACCGAGCTAAAAGCGCAGGGCGTAATAACTACATGTTTTACGAGCCAGAAATGCGAGCTCAAGTTGAGTCTTTTTTAGAGATAGAAAAAGGTCTTCATGAAGCGATCAATAAAGATCAGCTCGAACTTTATTACCAACCTCAGGTGAATGAAAAGCATCAAATCGTGGGTGTTGAAGCGCTGATAAGATGGAACCATCCAGAAAAAGGGGTGCTGCCTCCCGGTGTATTTATGCCGATTGCTGAAGAAACCGGGCAAATACTGCCCATCGGGGATTGGATTATCGAACAGGCATGCTATCAATATTCAATATGGAAACGTATGGGAATATTGCCACCCACTTTTCGACGCCTGGCCATTAACATCAGTCCTTTACAGTTTTCAAAAGACTCATTTGTTGATCATATTACCCAAGCTCTTTCCCAAGCAGGAATTACTGGAGAACACATTGAGCTAGAAATAACCGAAAGCCTACTACTGGAAAATGTCGAAAGTGCTATTCAAAAAATGGCGCTGCTCAAAGAGCATCAGCTTAAAATTTCTATTGATGACTTTGGTACAGGGTATTCTTCATTGCGTTATTTGAAATTACTCTCGGTAGATGTACTTAAAATTGATCGCTCGTTTGTCACCAAACTTCATTTAGACGAAAGTGATCAAGCCATCGTTGATACTATTGTGATGACAGCAAGAAGATTGAACCTAGAAGTGATCGCAGAAGGCGTGGAAGATCAATATGAGCTGCATGCCCTTAAAGAGTTAGGATGTGACCAATTCCAAGGCTACTTATTTGATAAGCCCCTTAAAACCGAGGAAGTGATCAGCCGCTTTGAACACAACCTCTATACCGTCCCTCAGCGAGAACTCGACAATCCAACAGTCAAAGTGACAACTAAATAATCATAGACACAGTAAGGTCATGCTTTTGTCTTTTATTGCTAAAGACAATGCTAAAAATCGATAGGGCAAGAATTCATAGGGAAAGCAAAATTTGGTTTTCTTCTTTCTTCAAGAACATCCACCAGCAATAGAACCCTCTGTTAAAAAAATAAGTAGCTCATAATGATGGCGTCTTCTTTGCCTTTCTCAGTCGGGTAATAGTTAATTCGTCGATCAAGTTCATTAAACCCAACCGATTCATATAATTGATAGGCTTTTTTATTGCTTTCTCTCACTTCCAACCACGCACTTTCAGCCTTGGCTTGCTCACACATGTCTAAAAAGAATTCAGTTAATCGCTTACCGTACCCTTTTCCTTGATGTTGTGGGGAAACAGCAATGTTAAGTAGGGTCACTTCTCCCACAATATTTTGTGCATAAAAGTAACCAACCACACGGTCACCGACCAACATTGCATGATGACAACCACCTCGACTATTGACATCTCGAATCATCGATTCAGACCAAGGATGAGTATGAGCCGATTGCTCAATCGCATAAACTGACGTGAGGTGCGATTCACGCAGCGGAAGAATTTCAACTGTCATTATTCATTACTCGTAAGAACAAATTTGCTGCCAAAGTGCTCTTCGGTGCTCAGTGTGACCATTAATAGAAGAAAGAAGCGGTGTCACCAACTTTTTCGCTTTGTGGGAGTCATCAATACTGGCCTCACCAGCATACCAAATCCAACTGAGTTGATGCTCACCTAACCCCATCAATTGTTCTGGATAGATGTGCTGAGCCTTATCTAATGTGAGTTTAATACTTTTAAGTACCCGCTCAAACATCATCGCAATCTCTCCAGTCGGAAGCTCTGTTGATACTAGCAGCAACTGACATTCGTCAGATAAGTTCAACATTGGAGGTTGAAAACCGAGCAATCGTTCCGGGTAGCTCAATTGCCACGTATCGATTCCCATTTCTTTCAAATAGTGTATTTCAGTTTGGGGCATTAACCTTAACCTACAAAGCGTAAACACGCCGATCCTAACAAATATATTGGATAAAGGAAGGAGGAAATCTTAGTATCCTACGATGCGATAAAGACTCTCAATCCATTCACCTTGCCATTCACCTTACTTTCCCATTGGGTTTAAGTGAATGCTTAACCTAACTCATCAAATTCAGGGCAATACTCTATCAAACCAGAACGAGAGGCTAACTGATTCTCGGCTAATTCTGCTATTTGAAATGCGCCATCAGGCACTTCCCATTTGCACTTAAAGCCCTTTTCCTTAGCGCTAACAAAACCAAAACGAGAGTAGTAATTTGGATCCCCCAAAACTACACACACCGGGTAACCAAACTCTAACAATGAAGAAAGACCTTCTTTTACTAAAGATTCGGCAATACCTTGATTTCGAACCCCCTCTTTAACACACACTGGGGCTAACCCTTGCCAGTGACAATCTTCGCCTTCAACAGATACAGGGCTAAACATGGCATGACCAACAACTTCTCCCTCATCATTGCAAGCAACCAATGACAACGTCAGGTGGCTATTCTCTCGAAGCTTCATCACTAGATTAGCTTCGGCTTCGGTTTCAAATGCAGATTTTACAAGTCGAGCAATGGGTAATATGTCGGCTGGAGCTTCAGTTCGAATAAGCATGGGTAACCTCATTGCTCGTGGATGTTTCTACGCCTTTTTGCACGAAGTCCGCTAGTTGCGCCAACATCGTTTGCAGTGGCCTAGGCAGTAATTCTAAATCAACACTATCCATTAAATTTTTCACTTCCAAACCCAATTCGGTATCCCCTTCAATAGAGAGACGACGTTGGAAAAATAGGGTATCAGGATCTTCCTTTCGACCAGCAATCAGAACTAAGTCATTCAACTCACCAGAAAAGCTGACGTCTTCAGCAACGGGAGTGTCAGCGATCACTAGCTTATCCTGTTGATAACTAATATACCAACACAGCGCCATGTCGCGAATTTCAACTTTTAGCCATTTGTCTTCCAGGAATTCAAAATCCCCCTCTTCTAAAGCCTCTTTGAAGACCGTCTTCATGACTTCAAGCAAGGCTTTTTTTTGTACAACTTGTGGTAAAAAGTGGACTGGGGATCGCAAAATTGATGCTGCATTTTGAACTAGTTGAGTGCGAATCTTGTTTATCACGCGCGTTATCCGTTACTTTGTAAATATAATATTTCATCATAATTGATGTAATAGTGCTAATTCCTGTTATGTATCAAAGAAGTCGAGAATGTTCTTGACGCTTTTACATATCAAAATTCAGGGGTATAGTTAATGTATCGTCCCATGTTTCACGTGCCCTGTGAAACTCTAACCGCAACGGAGAGTTGGTAGTTATTGATGCCTTCGCAACAATTACAACACTGGTTTGAAAAAATCACACATCATAGCCCATTCTTTTTTGCCGTTATCGATGAACAGCATAACTACAGCATGGTCAATGAGAGATATTGTGATATTGCAGGGCTAACTTCCAAAGAACTGTTCGGTATGAATGACTCTCAAGTTCTAGGCAGTCACTTTTATGAGCACATAAAACCATACTACGACAGAGCATTTCGAGGAGAAACTCTCGAAGCTGAAATCACACTACATGATATCGACATCGATACAAGCCTGCATTTCAGTTTATCTCCAATCCTGAATGGGCAAAAAGTCGAATCCATTATATTTCACGCTGTTGACACCTCAGAAAAACAGATATTGATTCGGTCTCTAGAGGAGTCCGAAAGCAAATATTCAACACTCACCTCACTTCTTCCTGACGGCCTGCTTCTTGTCGAAGATGATTGCATTATCTCTGCCAATCCTTCGGCTATTCGTTTGCTGGGAATGACGTCATCTTCGGATCTGCTGGGTGAAGATTTAACTCGACTTTTTGTCGATGAAAAAAGCAAAACCGTCTTTACTCTTCCTTTAAGCCAGCTCATTACCGATGCACCTATGATTTGCCTCACTGGGCCTCGCTGCGGCATTGAGAGGAAAGTACAGCTGCATGCTGACTCAACCATTGTGCTGGGTAACCAATCGCAACTCGTGTTGATTCAGGATGCAGAAGATGCACCGAAACAGTTATCTAGCGCGTCACAAGAAGATCCACACCTAGATTCATTAACAGGGGCATTTAACCGTTTTGGTTTTACCAAGCGTCTGGAGCAGTTCATTAACAATGAAACTCCACTTCTGATGATGTATCTAGATATCGATAATTTTAAGAACATTAATGACTCTTTAGGCCACCATATCGGTGATAAAGTCATTAAAGAGGTAGCAGCTCGACTCAAGCGGTTGTTGCCTCAGCAAGCGGTGTTAGGACACTTAGGTGGCGATGAGTTTGGCCTGATCTTACCAAAACCTGAAAACAATCGTATGGCCGAAATTCTTGCAGAACGAATCATTGGCCTGATTAACCAACCGTTCGATCTTCATCACTTCAGTAAGCGACTTTCTTGCTCTATTGGTAGTGTGGCATACCCAGGTGATGGCAACGATGCACGTATTTTATTGCAAAATGCTGATACGGCGATGTATGAAGCCAAAGATCGTGGTCGAAATCGTCTGATTAAATTCAATGACCAGATGAATAAAGAAGCACGAATGCGGCTCTGGCTTGAGATTGAACTGCAAAAAGCGCTGCAACAAAACGGCCTTGAAGTTTGGTATCAGCCGAAAGTTAATGCGCGCGACTTTAGCATTAATGGCGCCGAGGCACTGATTCGCTGGAAACACCCAGTTGAAGGCTACATTAGCCCTTCTGCTTTTATTCCTGTCGCTGAAAAAGCGGGGCTTATTGAGCATTTAGGCCGAGTCGTGATGCGTGAAGTGTTTGCGACAGTGAAGCGCTGGAAGTTGCAAGGGATTTTACCAGGTCGCGTGGCTATTAATTTATCTCCAGAACAGTTTGGCAATCCAAAACTGATTGATTATATGGAAAAATTGTTGCGCTCTACGGCTCTTGACCCCAACTGCATTACTTTTGAGCTAACTGAAAGTGCGGTGATGAGTGACAGTGAACATACAATTCAAATGCTAAATGCCATTAAAAAACTCGGTTTTACCTTGTCTATTGACGATTTTGGTACCGGCTACTCCTCCCTTTCTTATTTGGCTCGTTTTCCTATTGATGAGCTGAAAATTGATCGCGCTTTCATTAGTGACATGGATACCCTGCCTAAACAAGTCACTGTCATTGAGAACATTATCAACCTGGGCAAGTCTCTCAACTTAACCGTGGTTGCAGAGGGGGTAGAAACCCAACAACAGGCAACCTTGTTGTCTAACCTCAACTGTCATTCCATCCAAGGCTTTCACTTTTATCGACCTCAACCAAAACAAGAAGTCGAAGATCTCTTCATTCAAAACCGTCGCCACAAGAGCTAGTCTGAACCATCCCCCTAACAATTGAAGTCATTTACGACTATTTACTCATCGATATCTAATTTATTCACCCAAACCTGCCTTACATCAAACTCGCTATTCACATATCTTCATAAAATGCCGTCACTTTTGTAGAAATTGGTACATTGCAATGGAACTCCTATGCCCAGCTGGAAATCTACCAGCACTCAAAACGGCCATCGATTGTGGTGCAGATGCGGTTTATATCGGCTTTAAGGATGACACCAACGCGCGTCATTTTGCTGGTCTTAACTTTACCGGGAAAAAACTTGATAAAGCCGTTCAATACGTGCATGACAAGGGCAAGAAAATTCATGTGGCGCTCAATACATTCGCTCATCCAAATGGTTTCGAGCGCTGGACGAAAGCCGTGGATCAAGCCGCCGACCTTGGAGTCGACGCTTTGATCATCGCGGATATCGCAATATTAGAGTACGCAGCAAATACATACCCACATATGGAATTGCACCTTTCAGTCCAAGCTTCAGCCACCAACGTCGCAGCCATCGACTTTTACCACAAAAATTTCAATGTAAAACGCGTGGTACTGCCCCGTGTACTCTCCATCCATCAAGTGAAACAGCTGTCGCGTAATATCGACTCAGATGTCGATTTAGAAGTTTTCGCTTTCGGTAGCCTGTGCATTATGGCTGAAGGCCGTTGCTACCTTTCTTCATACATGACCGGTGAGTCGCCAAATACGGTTGGTGCATGCTCTCCTGCTAAATACGTCCGTTGGCAAGAAACGCATAGCGGGCTTGAGTCACGCCTCAATGAGATCCTCATTGATAAGTATGCGACGGGGGAAAACGCTGGATACCCTACGCTGTGTAAAGGTCGCTTTGAAGCGGAAATCGAAGGCGAACGTAAGCGCTACCATGCGTTAGAAGAACCGACTAGCCTAAATACTCTGTCTATGCTTCCTGAGTTATTTGCTGCCAATGTTGCTTCTGTGAAAATTGAAGGTCGTCAGCGTAGCCCAGCCTACGTAGAACAGGTAACCCGTACTTGGCGGGCAGCCATTGATCGCTACCTTGCAAACCCAGATTCCTATCAGGTGGAAGCGTCCTGGAATGCCGCCCTGGCTAACGTCTCTGAAGGGACACAGACCACGCTTGGTGCTTACCATCGCAAATGGCAATAAGGAAAAGTAATGGATAACTCAATGAAATACGCATTAGGCCCACTGCTTTATTTTTGGCCAAGGCAAGATGTGGAAAGCTTCTATCAACAAGCAAAAAATAGCGCTGCGGATATTATTTACCTGGGCGAAGCCGTCTGTTCAAAACGACGCGAAATGAAAGCGCACCACTGGCTAGATATCGCGAAAGAGCTGTCGGCATCGGGTAAACAAGTCGTCTTGTCCACAATGGCGTTGCTTGAGGCACCGAGTGAAGTCAGCATCATGAAAAAGTACATCGATAACGGTGACTTTGCCATTGAAGCGAATGATGTATCTGCGATTCAACTTGCCAGTGAAAGTAACGTACCGTTTGTGGTAGGCCCTGCGGTGAACACTTACAATGCACACACTTTAAACGTGTTCCTAAAACAAGGTATGACACGTTGGTGTATGCCGGTTGAGCTTTCACGAGAATGGTTATCTAACGTGATGATCCAATGTGACGATCTCAATATCCGTCATAAATTTGAAGTCGAAGTATTCAGTCATGGTTACCTTCCGCTCGCTTATTCCGCTCGTTGCTTTACCGCTCGTGCCGAGAATAAAGCCAAAGATGACTGTGACACCTGCTGTATAAAATACCCAACTGGTCTACAAGTTGACAGCCAAGAAGGTCAATCCGTATTTAACCTCAACGGCATTCAAACGCAATCCGGTTATTGCTACAACTTAATCAATGATTTACCCAATATGAAAGACTTGGTCGATGTTGTACGTTTAAGCCCGTTAGGAATCGACACGTTCTCTGAACTGACCAATTTCAAAGCCAACGAAAATGGTGACCAACCAATGAACATTACCGACCGTCAATGTAACGGTTACTGGCATCAACTGGCTGGGTTAGAGGTAAAAAACATCTAATTTAGGTTAAGGCATTAATGAGAAGGTCTAGATCACTAGACCTTTTTCGTATCGAAAACGTCACATCAACACTAAGCGGTAGCTGGGCTCAACGGTGTTGAATCTAGCTTCTTAATGTCTTTCATCAAAATCGCAATAACCACAACACTCAACGCAATATTTGAAAGAGGATAAGCCATCCAAATTCCTGGGACACCAAACAACTTAGGCATGATATACAAGAAAGGCAGTTGAATCAGCAAATTGCCCAACATAACAAACATCGCTTTACCTCCCTTGTTCACCGCTTGGTAATAAGCCCCGGTGACGACTAAAAATCCATCCAATGCTAACGCAAACAGATGTAATCGAATGCCTAACACGGTGTACTCGACAAGCTGAGAGTCCTGAGAGCTAAATACTGAAACAAACTCTCTAGGAAAAACATTCAGTAGAATGGCGAATACTATTCCAACCGACACTGAACTCACCATTGCGATCTTCAGAAGTTTACGAATGTTGCCTGGATGTTTAGCACCATAGTTATAGCTCACTAGCGGCTGCATACCATTGGCAATACCTTCGGCTGTAAGATAATAAACCGTAACGATGTAGCCCAGAATGGCATAAGCGCCAATCATCAACTGATTCCCATATTGCGCAAACAAAGCGTTATGCATTGCAACCATCATTGAGCCATAGGCATACATAAAGAAACTTGATGTGCCGATCGCAAAAATCTGTGGGATAACATCAAGTTTCAGTCTCAATTCATTCCAACATAAACGAAGGTTTGCTCGATGCGAGAAGAAGTAAGCCAAACCGAAGCCGGTAACAACACACTGGGCGATAG
>NZ_JBNGCJ010000924.1:0-891 GCF_049974785.1 Vibrio genomosp. F10 str. 9ZD137 | reverse complement strand
ACCGCTCTTCCGATCTGGGAAAATTTGCCAGCCTAGCGGGGTAATATCAAAGTAACTCAGCGGTATGAACGAGCCAATACTGTAGTTATTTTTATAGCCTTCTGGCTCATATTCTGCTCGGCTAAAGTTAAAGTTGAGAATCCCCATTGGCAGTAACCAAGAGCCTCCCAAACGCCACTCATCACCGTCGGCGTTAATGCGAGCATTGATCATGCGTGCATCATCGAGCCCAATTGAGCCTGAAAACTGCACACCATCAACGTAGGCAATCCCGACTTTAGTGACGATTTTGGTTGGATCTTCGTGATGCTTTTCTTCTTCAGCTTGCGCGCTGAATGCGTACAAGCTAAGAGAGAGCAAACCGACTAAACGTTTGTTCATGAGTTCTTCTTTTTAAGCGTGCTGATTTAGAAAGTCACACTCATACCAACGAAGTGAATACGACCGTCAAATGCACCATTGATGCCAATACTAGCAGGACCAATATTACGCTCAGCAATATCAACAGAGCCTAGATCAGCGTATTCGTAGAAGACATCAAAGGTGTAATCATCCCAAGTGGTACTTGCGCCCACGGAGTAGCGGTATTGGTCGCCAACAGGCAGATCAACCCATTGTTTGCTAGGGTCATCTTGTGGTGAGGTTTCGTATGAGAAGCCCGCTTTCAAGCGCCAGTCTGAGTTCAACTGATAATCTGCACCCAGTGCAAATTTCCACACGTCATCCCAATCACGGTTAATAGAGTTTAAGCCGATTGGGTTGTTATTTAGTTTTCCAAAATCAAACACTGTTTGATCCCATTCACTCCAACGATGAAGTTGAATCGAAGCGAGGATATTTAGCTGATTGGTCGAGGCATAGCTTGCACTGATGTCGATAATGGCTGGAACA
>NZ_JBNGCJ010000923.1:0-1651 GCF_049974785.1 Vibrio genomosp. F10 str. 9ZD137 | reverse complement strand
TAGTAATGGCCGATGGCAGTGGCGCTGTGCAATTGGTCGCAATCGCGGAGGAAGCATTCAGTGGGTACATATAAGTGAGCACCAACTCATTGGCCGAATGAGAAAGCAACCACGCCTGAGTGCCAAGAGCATCGCGTGTTAGAGCATCATTGTTTGACCATTCCATTCGCGTTAATGCCGCGCCTAAAAAACCCATCACCACCAGTACGAATACGGCAATAATGTACAAACTGCCCGACTGTTTGCGTCGTCCATTCAGTATTTGGCTTTTGCTGGACAATCGGTTTCTATAGGACAATCGATTCTTATGGAACATTGAGCACCTGTATGTCTTGTTGGAAACTCGTGGTTTCTCCGTCATCAGAAAAGACCAGGTCAAGATGAACGACGCCGCCGCGCTGTAAAGTTGGTGCATCGTAACTGATGTCGCCACCGGTGACGCTATCTGCAACTTGAACACTGTTTCGAGTGATCGCAGAGCCGGCCGAGTTAAAACAATAAGTCACAAGGTCTTTATAAATATAGTGCCTATTTGCAATAGATTCACTCGCAAGAGGCTGAGTGAGTGTCACCGTGGTATTCGTGCCAGATAAAGGGATAGCGATATCGGTGTTGGTAAGGTCACTCTGTTGGCTTGGGTTAATGATCATAGAGAGGCCGTCATAACTCGCGGGAGGAGAATCATTCCCAACCAAGAATGACAGGCTGAGGTTATTAGCGGCAGAAACAGAATAGAAGCCTGAATACAAAATAGGGTAAAACGAAAGACACTTGTCTGTGGCTCCTGAGACAGAAATGCTATTCGGAATCGAGTGTCTGACTTCACGCGATATTTTTTCCAACACAAATCGAGCTTGAGTTTGCATTCTCTGTCGGTCAACGGTATCGGAATAGCCTTTCATGCCCAGTTCGATAAAGCCTGCAATGCCAAGCACCAAAATAGCCCCGACAATGATCGTCATCACCATTTCAATGAGTGTAAAGCCGTTGCGCTTCATCAGTAATTTCCCTTATATCCGAAAAAGCGGTAATCGCCCCACTTTCCTGCTTGGATCTGTACGGTGATCTTTTTCATCGTCGTAATGCTGGTTGTGTCTGAAAAAGAGGTTGGGTCAACATACGTGGCTGCAACAATCACAGTGAAATTGTTGTATTGCGCTGAAATATCCGCCCCTAGAATATCGGTTAGGTCGTACTCAGGCGTCACAGCCTGACAATTGGAGCTATTCGCACCAGCCCAGCAACCGATGTAATCATCGACATCGTTGAAGCTACTAGGATTAGCCTCGGTTATTCCACCTGTAGTATCAACACCAAGCCCCCCACTTCCTGTACAACTATTTGTCGGGTTAAGCGGGTTAGATATTGCGGCAGGCTCTCCACAGCGTACAGTGCCACCATCAAAATCACTCCAATGATCAAAGCCACGCGCCAAAATTTGGCTGAGCATGCTTTGGCCCAAGGTGACGGCACGAGTTTGATATTGAACCGCCGCAGAACGTTCGATCTGTGGGTATAGAAAGCTGGTGAGAGCGAGCATCGCAAAGCCCATGATCACAATAGCAATCACGCTTTCTATGAGAGTGAATCCTTTGAGAAGCTTCATAAGCATGCTCCGCCATAGACATAACCTTGAGAGTTTATGCACACA
>NZ_JBNGCJ010000922.1:0-960 GCF_049974785.1 Vibrio genomosp. F10 str. 9ZD137 | reverse complement strand
ACCGCTCTTCCGATCTTCCGTCATCGGCTTGTCAGGTGCAAGGTAAACTTGGGATTAAAGGTTGCCCAGCCTTTGATATTGGTGCCGCTTGCTCGGGATTCGTTTACGCGCTTTCTGTTGCTGATCAGCATATTAAAACCGGTATGTGTAAGAATGTCTTAGTGATTGGAGCCGATGCCTTGTCGAAGACATGTGATCCTACTGATCGTTCAACCATTATTTTATTTGGTGATGCAGCTGGTGCGGTGGTTGTCGGTGCGAGCGAAGAGCCAGGCATTTTATCCACTCATATTTACTCTGATGGTAAATTTGGCGAGCTACTCAGTCTTGGTGTCCCTGAGCGCGGTGGCGATGCTGATAAATGGCTTCACATGGCTGGTAATGAAGTCTTCAAAGTCGCGGTTACTCAGTTATCGAAACTGGTAAAAGACACGCTTGCAGCTAATAACATGAATAAATCTGAATTAGATTGGTTGGTTCCTCATCAAGCGAACTACCGAATTATTTCAGCAACGGCTAAAAAACTCACCATGTCTTTAGATCAGGTAGTCATCACTTTGGATCGACACGGTAACACCTCTGCAGCCACCGTTCCTACGGCACTCGATGAAGCGGTCCGTGATGGACGCATTAAACGTGGTCAGATGTTGCTATTGGAAGCGTTTGGTGGCGGATTTACCTGGGGCTCTGCACTGGTTAAGTTTTAACACCTCACACAATTTTAAGTTAAAGGCGCACCTATTTAGGTTGAATAGACTTTCGTGTGTCTTTTCTCTTTCGTCTATTTGTTTAAGGAAAATAACAATGAGCAATTTTGCTATCGTATTTCCCGGTCAAGGGTCACAGGCTCTAGGCATGCTTGCCGAATTAGGTGAGCAGTATGATGTGGTTAAGCAAACATTTGCTGAAGCATCTGAAGTACTGGGCTATGATCTTTGGGCATTAATCCAAGAGGGTCCA
>NZ_JBNGCJ010000921.1:0-857 GCF_049974785.1 Vibrio genomosp. F10 str. 9ZD137 | reverse complement strand
GACGTCGATAGCCGCTGCTTCATAGCTTTCATGATCGTAAAAGCCATCGATTGGTGCGAGCAGTACATCAATCACGCCTTGTGGATTTCCTTCAACGGGTTGATAGGTCCCTGTTACGGGGACTTCCCGCCCTAAATCATCGTTCATTACTCGATCATATTGACCGGCAGGAACAATCCAAGTTAATAGGGCGACGAGGGCAATTAGAATGAATAGAATGGTGTAAGCAGAGGGGAACTTAAAATTAGCAAAGAAGTTACCCTTTTTTCTTTCTGTTGGCAAAGTTTGAGTTGTCATAGCAATCTCCTTACATCTATTGGAATAAAATAGATGTGAATCAGCGACTAATAAGTAATGGTGACCAGTACAGAGTACAATCACACAGATAAAATGAATGATTATAGATTTATCTATAGTCAACTTTTTGGAGTTGACCCTATTGTTCTTGATTATTTATATCGATATCTTTCATTATTCTATGCTTGGATTTATTCATTAACTTTGTGTTTGTTCACAAAAACAAAGGGCTGGTAAATAGTCAAAATATAAGTGTGGATTAAATGAGGGTATTTCTTTATTAATTTCGGATTAATATTCGATGATTTTTCTAACAGGGTTGGCAAGGTAAGGGCGTCATTAATTAAGGTTATCCGTGACGGAAATTTATTCAGAGTTTTAAAATAGGGAGTGAATTAATTATTGAAAGATAAATTGACTGTGGTCAATTTATCATCTTTGGAAAATAGAAAAGGGAGCCGATGCCCCCTTTCATTATTGTTGGTTTAAATAAACGCTGAGCGATAAGCCTCAGTTAGATAAGAAGACCACCCAGTGTAAACCCAGATCGGAAGAGCGGT
>NZ_JBNGCJ010000920.1:0-2110 GCF_049974785.1 Vibrio genomosp. F10 str. 9ZD137 | reverse complement strand
CCGCTCTTCCGATCTTACAATAATCTTCTTGTGTCAGACCATAAGTGTGCTTAATCACGGCTAATTCTTGTTGGCGTAAGTGGTGGCGAATCAGAGGCTCAGGAAGCACTCCCCATGCGTTCTCTGTTAAAATCGTCGCGAGCATGAAATCAAAACTAGAGAAACCAATGTATCGGAGAGAAAACGGTTGAAGTTCAGGGTTGTCTTTTTCGTTCAGATAAACCATGACAGCTTGCATTGAATCTCTTAGTACATCATCTGAAACCCGACTCATCTTACTTAGAGCGTGATCTCGCTTACATACCGACATCATTCGTATCTTGCCAAGAGGCTGGTAGGTTATGCGAGGGTCATCTGCTCGTTCATAATCGACACCAAACGCGAAATCTACTTGTCGAGTTTCGACCAGGTTGGATAAATCACCACTTGATGCCAAGACAATATTAATCGACGTGGCGGGGAACTGCTTATTCATGGAGTGCGCAAGATCTTGCCATAAATCATCGGGCAAAGAATCGTCACGTGCTATCCACACTTCCGCATTGAATTCTCCAGAGGCTTGAACGCAGGTTTGCTTAATTCGGGAAGCCGTCACAATTAAATTTTCACAATCTTTGTAGATCGCTTTGCCAGCTTCAGAAAGGGTGACGTGGTTACCGCTGCGAATAAAGAGCTCAGTTGCCAGCTCTTTTTCGAGCGCTTTAATGGACATACTGAGTTTTGTGCGGTTGCATTCAAGTTGTCTCGCCGCTTCTGAAACAGAACCAACATCGGCGACACGACAAAAAGCTTCAATTTGAGATAAGTTCATTTGCTGTACAATCGGGATCGAGTCCATAAATCATATACAAATATTGTGAAATTGTCTGTCTAAGAGATACCTTCGTACGTCATTTTGGTTTACTCTTGAGCCTATTGCCAAATGAAAGATGATACAGGGAGATCATGATGGCGAACGAATGGGACAAATACGCGAAAACTTGGGAAGATGAACAAGCGACTTCTGAGTTTGCCTCTCACGTATTTGAACAGTTAACTCAATTGACGAACCTTAAAGGCAAGCATGTCCTTGATTTTGGATGTGGGACAGGCCTTCTTAGTCATAAAATGTCATCCATTGCCAAAGATATCGTTGCTCTTGACTCCTCCGAAGCGATGATTGAACAACTGGATATGAAAGAGCTCGCTAACGTCGAGCCTGTCGTTGATGAGCTTACCCGAGGTCTTGTCGCGCAGCACCCTGCGTTTCGTAATCAGTTCGATGTTGTTGTCGCTTCATCGGTGTGTGGTTTTTTACCAAGCTTTTCTGAAACAGCCGATGTTATTTATTCGATTTTAGACAGTGAAGGCATCTTTGTTCACTGGGATTGGCTGACAGAACAAGATGAAGATTTTGGTCTAACCCAAACCAAAGTAGAGCAAGTACTAACCAGCGTTGGGTTTGACAGTGTCACAGTCTCTAAAGCGTTCGACATACAAACTGAGCACGGAGTACAGTCTGTCGTTATGGGTGTTGGGCAGAAAAAATAGCCAATTCAATGATGAACCGGCTAACAAAGATGACATTGTAAAGCGAAACACGTTGTTAGAAATTGACGAGCTGTGCGATGTCATCAAGACTACTTGGGTTGGCAATAGCTTCTATATTGTTCACTTCTTTTCCATTAATTCTCTGTTTAACGGCCAGTTCCACTAACTTTCCAGACTTTGTTCTTGGCGTATCAGTGATAGCGAATATTTTCCAAGGAACATGACGAGGAGAGCATTTTTCTTTAAGTCGCTGTCTAATTTCGTCACATAACGCCTCGGTAAGCGGCGTTGAATTGACCATCTGTACAAATAAAATAATTCGTTCATCTTCGTCGACGGTTTTACCTACCGCGATAGAATCTTGGATGTATTCCAATTGGTTCACTTGCTGATAGATTTCCGCCGTTCCAATCCGCACCCCTCCAGGGTTAAGGGTGGCATCACTGCGGCCATAGAAGGTCATTCCTTGATGGACACTCAGGCAAACATCATCACCGTGATGCCAAGTATTGTCATAAACCGCCCAATAAGCATTGTGATACCGACTGCCGTTATCCTGCCAAAACCCAATCGGTTGGTT
>NZ_JBNGCJ010000919.1:0-5510 GCF_049974785.1 Vibrio genomosp. F10 str. 9ZD137 | reverse complement strand
CTACTCATTGCCCGGCTATGTGGCTTTTATCAACGCAGATAGCATGGGATGGAATGGGGTTTACTACGGAATGGCGGGATTTGTCGCTGTATTAATGTTGTTTACCTTGCTCGTAGGAGAGCCCAACACCCAGCGAGAAGCTCTTCAAAAACAAGCAGAACAACGCCATAACGAGGTGGTTGGGTCAAAAGTTGCGGCTTGGTTTACAGTTACCGTTGTGGAGCCATTTTTAGATTTCTTCAAACGGAATGGCGTTCAAGTAGCGATTACTTTATTGCTGTTTGTATTCCTCTTTAAGATCGGTGAAGCGTTCCTAGGCCGAATGTCGATTCCCTTTTATAAAGAAGTCGGATTTAGTAACGAACAAATTGGCCAGTACTCAAAACTGATCGGGTGGGGAGCAACCATTTTCTTTACCCTAGTTGGCAGTATGTTTAATGTGAAATTCGGCATTGTACGTGGCTTAATGATTGGCGGTATTGCAATGGCGGCAAGTAACTTAATGTTTGCTTGGATTGCCAAAGTTGGCCCCAATGAGCATTTGTTCTTAGCGACCATTCTGGTTGATAACTTTACTACCGCATTTTCAACGGTGGCATTTGTATCCTTTTTGACCATTCTGACGGGTGAAGCTTTTTCAGCAACACAATACGCCCTACTGGCCTCACTCGGAAACTTTGGTCGAACCACATTGGCTTCGTTTAGTGGAGAACTGGCTGACTTCCTCAATGACTGGTCAACCTTCTTTATCGTTACCGCGGTCATGGTAATTCCAAGCTTGATCATGCTTTATTCGCTTCGACATTACTTTAATCGACTACTTGATAAAGCCAGAAATGAATCTTAATCATTGATAAAATGTATAATGAAAGGGGTGGCTATTTAGCTGCCCTTTTATATCGCCAACTAAGATGTAACCTCAAAGATCACAATCACATAAATGTTCCAACATCGTATTTACGATCCCTATCTACCTAACGTTAACTAAATAAGTTGGTTAATCGATAAACAATTGCGGCTTTTGACAATCGAAGCAATGAGACACCAATCACATCATTAGTGCAACGCAATGAAATAAGTATTAAGTTCATTATCACGCACCATAAACGTGACTCATGTCACAATAAATTTGCAATGCAATCGTTTGTCTCTCTTTTATTTTTGAATTAAGTCGTTATTATGCGCTGCATTCGGATGTGCTTAACACTAAAATAAGCACCATGTGACATATCAATAAATAGAGAGTACTTTTCATGCGCAAATCACTTTTAGCTCTTAGCTTGTTAGCAGCAACTTCAGCGCCAGTTTTAGCAGCAGACTACACTGACGGCGATACACATAAAAACGATTATAAGTGGATGCAGTTCAACCTTATGGGCGCATTCGATGAGCTTCCAGGTGAGTCTTCTCATGACTACCTAGAGATGGAATTCGGTGGCCGCTCTGGAATTTTCGATCTATACGGTTACGTTGATATCTTTAACCTAACAACAGACAGCAATAGCGATAAAGCTGGGGCAGCTAAATCATTCATGAAATTTGCCCCTCGTATGTCTCTAGATGGATTGACAGGTAAAGACCTTTCATTCGGTCCTGTAGAAGAACTTTATGTAGCGACTGTTTTTGAGTGGTCTGGTGATGCTGAAAGTGCTTTCGGCGTAAACAACTCTAAAGTTGGTCTAGGTTCAGACGTAATGGTTCCTTGGTTAGGTAAAATTGGCCTAAACCTTTACGGTTACTACGACAACAACGAAAAGGATTGGAACGGTTACCAGATCTCTACTAACTGGTTTAAACCTTTCTACTTCTTCGAGAACGGCTCTTTCATCTCTTACCAAGGCTACATCGACTACCAATTCGGTATGGAAGATGGCGCTGGTAACAAGTTTGGTTCAACAGCAAGCCACGGTGGTGCAATGTTCAATGGCATCTACTGGCACTCAGACCGTTACGCTCTAGGTTACGGCCTTAAAGCGTACAACGATATCTACGGTATCGAAGACTCTGCTGGTCTAAAATCTTCAGGCTTTAGCCACTACATTGCTGCTACTTACAAATTCTAAGTTTGTATAACTAATACTAAAATGGCGCTCTTGAGCGCCATTTTTTGTGCCTGCCATTTTATTTCTATTGATTTCCTACTCTAGCCTATTATCCTTGCCTCACACTTTGTAATAGAGACTCTAACGTGAATATTGTGGTTCTTGGCCCCGGCGCAATTGGCGCTCTGTGGGCTTCTCATCTTAATTCGTCTGGGCATAACGTATCGCTCTGGAGCAGAAGCTCGTGTCCTAATATTTCTATTCAACTTGATGACAACCACAATCAAACGTATCTCAATCAACACAGCCTCGCACTTAACAATGCTGATTTATTGTTGGTCACAGTCAAGTCATGGCAAGTTCAAGAAGCACTAGAACCACTTCTAGAGTCACTTCATCATGATTGTATTATTCTATTTATGCATAATGGCATGGGCGCGGTCGACCCACTTAGATCTCAACTGAACGCCCACCCCGTTCTGTTAGCAACAACGACACATGGCGCACTTAAATTAAATGACACTAAAGTCAGTCACACAGGTCAAGGGGCAACACAAGTTGGTCCATACAACCATCGAGGGCAACAATGCCAATTCATGACTGACGTGCTCAACCATGCTCTGCCCAGTGTGACTTGGAATGACAATATAACCGCTGCCTTGTGGCAGAAGTTAGCAATTAACTGTGCCATCAACCCCTTGACCGCCATCGAGCAGTGTAGAAATGGACAATTAGCTGGCGAACCCTACCAGCAAAGACTCAACGCCATTATAGAAGAAGTCGCGCAGGTCATTCAGGCAGAGGGCATTAGCCTGTCTAGCGAGACATTGAGTTCAACCGTAACAACCGTCATTCAAGCCACCGCAGACAATTATTCTTCAATGAGGCAAGATATTTTCTACCAAAGAAAAACCGAGATAGACTTTATTACTGGCTACTTAATCGATAAAGCGGCTCAACACCGCATCACGACACCAGAGAATGATAAACTCTACAAGGCCATCAAACACATAGAACTAAGTTGGACGAATCATGACTAAAAAAATACTGGTTCCTATCGCACTAGGCACTGAAGAGATGGAAGCAGTAACGATCATCGATATTATGGTACGCGCTGGCTACGAGGTTATTGTTGCAAGTGCAGATTTTGATGGCCAACTGACCATGAAGGCTTCAAGAGGAGTTACCCTGACCGCAGATTGTCGCTTGGTGGATATTGCCGATGACGAATTTGATGCGGTCATTCTTTCAGGTGGCGTATCTGGCGCAGAGGTGTTTCGAGACAGTCCAATCTTGATGGAAATCGTTAAGCAACATAAATACGATGGTAAGTTAGTCGCGGCCATTTGCGCAGCACCTGCTCTGGTTTTACAACATCACGATTTATATCCAACAGCGCTGATGACCTGCCACCCAAGCTTTCAAGATCATATTGAAGAACCGTATTGGCGACAAAAGCGAGTCACTATCGATGTCACCCATAACTTGATCACCAGTCAAGGCCCAGGAACGGCACTCGAGTTTGCTATTGAAATCATAATTCACTTGTCTGGTAAGCCCCATGCTTGGAGCGTTGCAGAACCGATGGTGACACTCCCTACCCTGCATTATTTTAAACTGGGTAATGAACATGCTTGATATAGCGGCAATTAAGCAGCAATTCCCTGCACTCAATCAAAAAGTCAATGGTGAGCCACTGATCTATCTCGACAGCGCAGCAACCACACAAAAGCCTCAAATCGTGATTGATGCCATCAGCGACTATTACAGTGCTCAAAATGCAAATGTTCACCGAGGAAGTCATAGCTTAACTGCCAACGCCACCAATCAATTTGAACACGCACGAGAAATCGTCGCTGAGTTCATGGGGGCTCAAAGCACTAAAGAGATCATCTGGACACGAGGCGCGACCGAAGCGATCAATTTGATTGCACAAACTTACGCTCGTAATACGTTGCAATCGGGTGATGAAATCCTCATCAGTGAAATGGAACATCACGCAAATATCGTCCCTTGGCAGATCGTTGCCGAACAAACAGGCGCTAACATCGTCAAAATACCAATGACGCCCGACTGCCAATTAGATTATGAAGCGTTTGAGGATCGATTGTCCTGTCGTACTAAGATTGTCGCTCTGGCTCATATCACCAATGTCACAGGGACAAGGCAACCTATTGAAAAAATCATAGCGAAGTCGCACCAGATTGGCGCGGTTGTTGTGGTTGATGGTGCACAAGGTATTGTCCACGAACGCGTCGATGTCGCAGCCCTTAACGCTGACTTCTATGTTTTCTCGGGGCACAAACTTTATGCGCCTGCCGGTATTGGTGTTCTGTATGGAAAACTTGAACTGCTCGATGTCATGCCGCCGTGGCATGGTGGTGGAAAAATGGTCGAAAGCGTTTCTTTTGAGAAAACAACCTTTTCCGAATTGCCTGGGAAGTTTGAAGCGGGAACTCCTAATGTCGCTGGCGCCATTGCTTTGGCTAAAGCCATCGAATGGTACCAAGGTTTTGATGCAAAGAAAGTCGACGCTCACATCCACGAACTGCAAAAAAAAACCTATCTAGCGCTGCTTGATTTTGAAGATATTGCAATACATGGCTATCAAGATGGGGCGAGCGTGATTAGTTTTGGTATTGAGGGGGTTCATCATCAAGATATCGCCACGTTACTCGACCAACAAGGTATCGCAGTTCGAGCTGGGCACCACTGTGCTCACCCTTTAATGGATGCCCTTGGGATTAAGGGAAGTGTCCGAATTTCGTTTGGTATCTATAATGACCAGAATGACGTAAAACGCTTAATTTCTGCCATCGAGAAGGCAGTCAATATACTGTAGTTCAAACCGAATGAAACCCTAAATGAAAAAGGTTCGCTGATGCGAACCTTTTCTTTATCACTCTTGTGAAGCGCCATTGTTGAAGCGAATCACTTGAGCGATTTTATCTGCTCTACTATCGCTTTTAGGCCATTGCCACGCGAAGCACTTAAGTGAGAAATTAACCCTAGCGATTCAAAATAGCCATCAACATCAAACTCGCTAATTTGCTCTGAAGTTTTACCATCAAAAGCGGCAAGAACTAATGCTATCAAACCACGAACAATGCGAGCATCAGAATCTGCATGAAAAGACCAAACACCAGCAACAGACTGACTCACTAACCAAACTTGGCTTTCACAGCCAGAAACCATGACCTGCTCAGTTTTAAACTCTTCCGCCATTTGGGGGAGTTTTTTTCCCCATTGAATCACTTGGCGGTATTTGTCTTCCCAGCCTTTAAATGACTGCATGGTAGCAACGATATCGTCCGTCGTGATATCGCGGCCAAATGGTGTGATCGGAAAGTCTGTCATACTCAACTCATCTCATTAGGTAATGGCTAACGTTACTGACTGTGCTTAGCGATGATCTTCTCAACAATTTTCGAGACGGCAACCAAACCAAAGATCGGAAGAGAGGTTCAG
>NZ_JBNGCJ010000918.1:0-820 GCF_049974785.1 Vibrio genomosp. F10 str. 9ZD137 | reverse complement strand
ACTGGCTTACGGATTAGATTCAGCTAAAGAAGGAATCATTGCTGTTTATGATTTAGGTGGCGGCACCTTCGATATATCGATACTGCGATTGTCGAAAGGCGTGTTTGAAGTCCTAGCGACGGGTGGTGATTCTGCGCTAGGTGGTGATGATATCGACCATTTAGTCGCTGAGCATTTATTGTCACAAATGAATATCTCGACGCCATTAACAGCAGAGCAGCACCGACAACTTCTCAATGCCGCTACTAAAGCAAAGATAGATCTGTCAGACAATGACGTGAGTAATATTTCGGTGCTGAACTGGGAAGGTACATTAACACGTCAGGGCTTCAATGATCTTATTACTCCTCTGATTAAGAAAACGTTAATGTCATGCCGACGAGCATTAAAAGATGCGGACGTGTCTGCCAGTGAGGTTATGGAAGTCGTCATGGTGGGCGGTTCTACTCGCACCTTGCACGTTCGTGATTTAGTCGGTGAGTTTTTTGGTCGAACCCCATTAACCAATATTAACCCTGATGAAGTCGTCGCTATCGGTGCGGCCATTCAAGCTGATGTGTTAGCAGGCAATAAATCTGATTCTGAAACGTTATTGCTTGATGTTATTCCATTGTCGTTGGGTATTGAAACGATGGGAGGGTTAGTCGAAAAGATCATCCCACGCAATACAACCATACCCGTAGCCAAGGCACAGGAATTTACCACGTTTAAAGATGGTCAAACGGCAATGACTGTTCATACCGTGCAAGGTGAACGGGAAATGGTTGACGACTGTCGTTCACTGGCACGGTTTGCGCTCAAAGGAATACCACCGATGACG
>NZ_JBNGCJ010000917.1:0-1785 GCF_049974785.1 Vibrio genomosp. F10 str. 9ZD137 | reverse complement strand
CGCTCTTCCGATCTCATTGCCACACTGATTTTCTTACTCGTCGGTGGACTGGCATTACTCAACTTACGCTTTACTAAGCTATCTCAGGATTAAGGATATTTATAATGGCAATGGTACAAGGTAAATCCTTAAAATATCGTGTTTGGGCAACGCATATCGCGCTGTGGCTATTTTTGGCTATGATTATATTCCCATTACTGATGGTGATTGCGATTTCGTTCCGAGAAGGTAACTTCGCAACGGGTAGTTTAATTCCAGAAAACCCATCACTTGAGCATTGGAAGTTAGCATTAGGCTTTACGGTCACTCATGCCGATGGCTCGGTAACACCACCACCGTTCCCTGTATTAACGTGGTTGTGGAACTCTGTCAAAGTAGCGGGCATTACCTCTTTGCTAATCGTGACACTGTCTACGACGTCAGCGTACGCGTTTGCAAGAATGCGTTTTAAAGGTAAGAATACTATCTTGAAAGCTATGATGATCTTCCAGATGTTCCCAGCAGTCCTTGCACTGGTAGCCATCTACGCGTTGTTTGACAAGCTAGGGCAGTACATTCCATTCCTAGGGTTAAACACGCATGGTGGTCTGATTTTCTCTTATCTAGGCGGGATTGCGTTGCATGTTTGGACGATCAAGGGATACTTTGAATCCATCGATAATTCATTAGAAGAAGCGGCTGCTTTAGACGGAGCGACTCCGTGGCAGGCCTTTAGATTAGTGTTATTACCACTGTCAGTACCAATTCTAGCGGTTGTGTTTATTTTGTCGTTTATTATGGTCGTAGGGGAAGTTCCTGTAGCATCTTTGTTACTTTCTGATGTAGACTCATATACGTTAGCGGTTGGAATGCAGCAGTATTTGTACCCTCAGAACTATTTGTGGGGAGACTTTGCAGCAGCAGCAGTGCTTTCTGCACTACCAATTACTATTGTATTTTTACTTGCACAACGTTGGCTTGTCGGAGGACTTACCGCTGGCGGTGTGAAAGGATAATAATAATTAGGGCGACCCATTAGGATCGCCCATTTGTCCTTAACTTAACACTTTCAGGTTTGGCCGCCGATCCGTTAAGTCTAAGAGCAGTTCTGGCGTTACGCATAGCTGGCTGTTAGCTTGATTCCTTACTAAAAAACTCACTAACAGTTTTTGTAACCAAAACCCGAGCATCGCTTGGGTTTTTTTATATCTATAGGTTGAGTAAGTCTATAGAAAGTGCAATCAGGATTGACTTAAGACGCCTCGTTAAGTTTGTCCTTAATGCGAAAATGAGTATACGAGCTAACAGAACTCAGAACAGCTTATGGGTTATATGATGCGAGTGATCCTGAAAATGAAGGTGCAATAGAAGAATGGGTTACAAACAAATGTGAGGCAATTAGTGCTTTGTAGGGCTAGTAATTCAATATTGGTATGGCTTCAAAGCTCTCTGCTTGATGGTGCCCAGCCTAAATATTGAAGTAACACATAGATACTTTCTTGCTTTAACGCGACTTTTCTAAAGAGGTCTGCGAAGGTATCATCCCCACCAAAGCAGGCTTGGATATAATGATTAATTTCTGAGGCATCATAGCCTTCGACGTACATGGTACGTACCCATTGATACTCGACGGCTTTGAGGTTGTTCACGGTTGCCTCACATAGCGTTATCTTTTCAAGGTTCAAGCACTTATCCTTTCAGCGTAGTATCAATATTGATAGCGAATTAGAGCAAACTTAGATGAAAGAAAAATGACATTGATTGAATATAATAGAAAAAATGATACCAATCACAGTAAGTAAATGA
>NZ_JBNGCJ010000916.1:0-2221 GCF_049974785.1 Vibrio genomosp. F10 str. 9ZD137 | reverse complement strand
ACTCCCATTGATGTGCTCGACAGTATCGATTATCACTGAAGGGTTCGTCTTTTCCGCGAACCCAGCGCACCGTTGCTGAATAGTTAGACATCCATTTCATTCCTATTAACTGAGTAGAGGCTGAAGGCATATTAATAGCGTTGCAAAGAGCAACGCTAAGGGTTTGGGATAAGTTTAAGCCCTGTTTATTTTAAGGGGTCGTTGTCTGGAAGGGCTTTATGCAGCCACAGTGCTAACCGCTTTTTAATATTCGCTCCGTCGAGCTTATCGGCAGGAAGAGGGGTTATTTGGTTAACTTCAACCAAGAACAAATACACGGCTTTGATCTTGATGGGTTGTGAGGAGCTTGGCAAGTTTAGCCCTTGCAGTTTTGCCATCTTAAAACCGACGTCTAACGCCTTTTTTACCAACTTATCTTCATTAAGGATCTTTGCGGTCTTCGACATATCATCATTATCCTCAGTATTGATTGAGTGAGCAGTATACCAATTGGGGAGCATTACACGATTGTATGGCTCCCATATTGATAAGTATCTCTCGTTAATCAGCGGTGAGTTTTAAGTGTGGTAACCTGTGAAATACAGCGTTAGTTCTTTAAAGCAGCGAAAGACTTAAATCGACTAAAAAGAAACCAGTCAAGCAGCAGCGTGAGTACGATTGTCATCCCTGCCAAGGGAAACGCCAGGCATATCAGAGAAAGTGTTACTACTGCGGTTTTCCAAGTGCCAGGATGAGTAAATCTTGGAGGTACACCTAAATGAGCCCGATTTTTTGGTCGCCTAATCCACCACATAACCGCCCCAGTTACCGAAATAACGATGAACATGACACAAAAAAGAACGTTAAAGACTTTATTGATGATGCTGATATCGCCCTGGTGCATTGCTATACCTGCTGCCATCATTTTGGCCATCACTCCATAGTCGTCCCAGCTGACATCGGCCAATATTTCTCCGGAATACTGGTCAATATGCGTGGTTCTATCTTGGGTTGGGTCGATAATGTCACCACTCATGGTATTGGCTGACACAGTAAATACCCCTTGTTCCCCGCGAGGAAAATGAAGTTTGTAGTGCGTGTATCCTAATTGGAGGATAGTGGCTTCGAGACGATCGATGTTCTGCAGTCCTGTGGTGGAAGAAGCATCATCTGTTCCCATCTTGCTGTGGTCGTGATTGGAGGCAGGCAGCGGCGTTTGTTCTAAGTTCCACGGTAACTCTTCTTCTGCCAGATGGTTCAGTGATTGATGCGTCTGTGTTGACAGTGGCACGTCATCCCATTTCTGAGCAGGGAATGTGCTCCAAGCTTGTACCATCTTTCCACCCCATACCCCAGCCCACGCGAGACCCGAAAGAATGAAAAACAGAAAAACGAACGATAAAGTTCCGCCAAGGTTTGCGTGTAGATCGCGCATAAAAATGCGTGGACCGTGACTTGTCCGAATTTTTAGAAAACCCGCTTTGGAGGCGTTATCGAACGGAAGCCATAGGTATATACCGGAGACTAACAACAAAATACATAGGCTAGCAGCAACTTCGATGAGATGGTCTCCCCAATCCCCAATCAGTAATGTGCCATGTATGTCGTTGGCTAACTGATACCAACTGTCGCTGCGATCAATGGTGCCAAGTACTTCTCCGTTGTATGGATTAATCGTGGCGAATAAAACCTTACCATCCGTGTCTTTTATAGAGAATCGGTTGGCAACATCCGCTGTTTTTGCCGGAATAAATTGAGTGACCGAATGGGTAGGGAATGCTTGCTGAATGATATTGAGCTGTTCAGAGATCGACAGCTTAGCAAGCGGTGCTGTAGAGAATGTATTGGTTGATGTTTCATACGGAATCGTTTTGGGAGATAGCTTAATAATATCGCCATAACGGGCAGTTTCAATTTCCTGGTCAAATAACATGACTAAGCCTGTAAGGCTGAGCATGAGTAAGAATGGGACAACAAATAATCCGGCGTAAAAATGCCATCGCCAAGTTAAAAAGTAGCGAGATTTCAGTTGTTGAGCTTCCATATTTTTGTTTTCTGAATGAACAGACATTAATTCTTCCTTATTGATCACATGAACACGCGCGAGACAATATCGACGAGACTCGATTCGCAAGCGTGTTGTGAAGAAAATATTGGTATAGGTAAACGGAGTTAACTAGAAAGAAAAAATGTAGGTGGGGCGCGAGGTAAAAGGGGAGTAGGGTGATTGAAAATTTGGTTC
>NZ_JBNGCJ010000915.1:0-2112 GCF_049974785.1 Vibrio genomosp. F10 str. 9ZD137 | reverse complement strand
CAGCCAGAGACGACATACGAGACAGAGTTCAAGGTTTAGACGGTGGCGCCGACGATTACTTGGGTAAACCTTTCGCGTTAGAAGAATTACTGGCCCGGCTACGAGTGTTAATTCGACGCCAATCTGGCTGCGCCGACGAAATCATTCAAGTGGGATTGCTGTCGTTGTCGTTATCGGAACAGTCGATTCGTTATGACGGTGCACCGCTCAACCTCACTCGTAATGAGTTCAAAATTCTCACCAGCTTCATGACCAACGTGGGGCGTGTTCAAAGTAAAGAGCAGTTACAACAATCACTTCATGGCTGGGATGAAGGCGCCAGTGATAATGCGATTGAGGTGCACATTCATAATCTACGTAAAAAGGCGCCAAACGTTGTCATTAAAAACATTCGTGGTGTAGGGTACATTCTTGAAAAATAAAAAGCCGTATTCGATCAAACGCCAACTCACTCTGTCTGTCTGCATGTTGGTCAGCGCCCTGCTCATTATCGCTCTCTATTTTAGCTTTCAATCTGCGAAGCATGAAGTGGAAGAAGTTTACGATGCAAGGCTTGGACAATCCGCCAAGCTAATGCTCTTTACTCTGTCTACTGCAACAGACAAACAAACACTGTCTAGCCACATCACACAGTTCGAACAATGGATGGCCAATATCGATCAGCTCGCGCAACACGATGAAGACGAGGCGACAACATTCGGCCACCCCTATGAACAAAATCTCGTCTTTCAATTTTACCGCAACAATGCACTGCTTTGGAGCTCTTCCTCCCACGTTAATCCGTTATCTTCTTCCGCGAATGACAGCGGTTACGCAGACGTGCTACAGGAAGGAATTGAATGGAGAACATTCCAGCTCTCTTTTCCTAGCTCCACTGACCAAAGTGAATACGTTGTTGTCGCCGAAAAACAAGCAATCAGGCAAGAAATCATTAGTGAGATTGCCCTGTCCACTTCCATTGAACAGTTTTTACTCCTACCGACTTTATTGCTGTTACTATTTTGGTTGATCGACAAATACTTTCGTCCAATTAGCGAGCTGAGAACGGCCATAACCCAACGCAATGTTCACCATTTGGACCGAATCCATGTGAATCAACACACCTTAGAACTTGATCCATTAGTCGATGCCCTAAACTCATTGCTATCAGAACTTGAACTCGCGTGGCAACGAGAAAAACGTTTTACCCATGCCGCGGCACATGAACTAAAAACACCGTTAACGATCTTACGCCTAAACGTAGAAAATGCACTGCAAAGTAACGACCCAGAGCAATTACATGGTGACTTACAAAATATCTTACAAGGCATTGAAAGAACCGATCGACTGATTCATCAGTTGCTTACCCTAGCCAAAGTAGACAGTCTTTCAGAGCGTATTTTTGATCCCGTCGAACTCATGCCTCTTTTACAAACCGTTATTGCGGATCTCGCCCCACTCGCTTTGAGACAAAATCAAGACATCAGTCTAAACCCGTTTCAAGCTCAACTTTCTGGCGATAAAATGCTGCTAGAGGTGCTATTTCGAAACCTCATTGATAACGCCATTCGGTACTCAGGAACACACAGTGAAATTCTGGTCAGTGTTACTCAAGAGCAACACTCGACCAAAGTATTCGTTACAGACAGTGGGCCAGAAATACCCCAAGAAACACGTGAAAGAATGTTTGAACAGTTTTATCGCGGCCAATCAGAAAAAGGCGATGGAGCGGGTTTGGGAATGGCAATTTGCAACGACATTGCTGTATTGCATAGTGCAACGATTGAGATTGCCCCAAGAACCAACAGTGTAAATACCTTTGTCGTGAGCTTTGCCAACGGCTAGTCTTGTTGATGCCAACACTCTCACTTTCAACGGCGAGACCTACCGCCGCTTTGTTCAGCTCAGACGTATTTGTATCCACTGTGAAATGTCGTTAATTTGCTGGGCACAAACACAGTGCTCCATCGCATACTGATGATAAGCGGGCTGATAGCCTTTACTTTGAAGAGCGTTAAGTGCCTGCTCACCCAATTGCGGAACCACCACAGGGTCAAGAGTTCCATGCATAATATTGATATCAATATGTTTATTACTCTCGTGGAGTTCAATCGTCTCTTTGGTCGCAAAATA
>NZ_JBNGCJ010000914.1:0-5849 GCF_049974785.1 Vibrio genomosp. F10 str. 9ZD137 | reverse complement strand
TTCAACGACAGCGGATGCATCGGCTGGAATAGACTATGCCGACGAAGTATTTTATGTATCAGATGGGAATGGCGGATTTAAAGAAGCGGAACCGTCGGATTTAATTGTCAAAGCTGGTGAAACGTCAACACAAGTCTTTGTTAAAGTGCTTGATGATGACAGCTATGAGTCCAACGAAGTTGTAGGCCTTACTGCATCAACCACTAGTGAGTTAGTTGTTGGAAATACAGTATCAACGGCTACTGGCGTTATCACCGATGCAACAGACAACCCACCAGAAGCGGAAGATTTTACCGCGCAAGTTGACCCATCGGGAAGAACCTTTGTTCAGTTTGATACAGGGACGGGATCTATTGAAGGGGAAGGCACTGATCATATCTCCGATACCGAAGATGATGCCGATAGCCAAGCGAATGTCCAAGTGGTCATTACTGAATTACCTGATCACGGAACGCTTTGGTATAACAATATTCAAATCACAGAAGCCGATCTATATAGCGGTGAAGGTGACACTGAGTATACACAGTTTGATCCAAACCTAATTCAATATGAACCTAATGCTGACTCCGAAGGGTTTGTGTTAGGGGTTAAAGATGCTCAACTAGGCGAGCAAGAGGCGAATAGCACTGAGTTCCTTAACTGGGGGGAAGCAACTGACAAAGCAAATGAACGTCTACTTACTCTAGAAAATGGCGATAAAGTTACCATTAGCTCTTCAAATGGTCCGCTCGTGCAATATCTCGGCGATCCAAACGCTGATCATGTTGGCTACGGAATTGGCGCCAAAAACGATGGTGGTATTCAAAGCAACGAAACCATCTCTATCACCTTTGATGATCGCCCAGCTGATAGCGTTACTCTTGGTTTAGATGGCCTCGGTGGTTGGTTTGATGAAAACCTAAACACTAAGGATGAATCGAGTGTCCAGATTACGGTTTTTTACACTATTGATGATGCAGAAAGTAGTGAAACATTCAGCTACCAGAAATCAACAGCCGGTGATACGAACTTATTCCATGAAATTACCATCCCTTCAGACGGCTTTACATTGCCTGAAGGCGCAGAAATCACTAAGGTCGATTTAGGTACAGATGGAAATGGCAACTGGGAACTTCGTTATATAGAAACAGAAGCGACGGATACTTTTGACTACCGCGCTGTAGATTCCGATGGTAACTTTAGCGACGAATCTACAGTCACTATTGGCACACCAAGTAGTGCACCTATCGCGACTAATGACCCTGTTGAATTCAGCGTTAGCCTTGGTTCATTTAATAATGATGGCTCATGGAGTACTGATGATGGCTCATTGGGTGAAGGTGCCGCTATTTCTGCGCGTTATCAAACCGAAGACAGAGACATCACAGACAGCGGAATTAAACGTGGTGTTAGCGGCCATGAAAACGGTGGTATTGCATCGCAAATTCAATTTAACCGCGAAGACGGAGAGTCTGAGCAGTTTATTATTAATCTAGATAAACCCGTTACAGAATTCAGTTTCACAACATCAAACCTGTATAAAGGCGAAGGTGGTTCAGATAACCATGAACAAGGGAAATGGGTTGCTTACTTAGATGGTGTAGCAGTCGCGAGTGATACGTTTGTAGCAAATGAAGGTAGCAATAAAGGTACCTATAGCTATGACGCAGGCGACTTAGAAGGTGTAGCGTTCGACAGTATAGTCTTTGAATCTATCGACTTTGTTAATACACCGGCCCGAGGTGATGACTCTTCTGACTACTTCTTGACAGGCTTTAAAGCATCAAGTGAAGGCGCGTACGCGGTTAATCAAGGCGGCATACTCGAGATTCCAGCATCAGAACTACTAAACAACGATACTGACCCTGAGGGTGATAGCCTACGCATTACCTATGTTTATGGAGAAACCGAAGGCGAAGCTCGTATTGAAAATGGCGTGGTTTACTTTGATTTAGATGATGACTTCGTTGGAACCACGACGTTTGAATACCAAATTACTGACGATAACGGTGGATACGATAGTGCAACGGTAAATGTGATTGTTAACCCAGCACCGATTCCGGCGGTAGTTGATTCCGTCTCGTTGTTGTCTGAATCTGTTCCTGAAGGTACAGATATGGCGTTCAAAGTGAACTTAGATTCTGGGGTATTGGTAGAAACACGCTTAGACATTGAGTTTGGGCTAGGTACTGATACCGCAAACGATTCAGATGTTGACCTGTTGGATCTTGTCTTTACTAATGGCGTTACTTACGATGCCAATAGCAATGAGATCGCGATTCCCATTGGTGTTAAAGACTTTACAGTTCTGATTCCGACACAGAAAGACGGTGTACACGAACTCGATGAGACTTACTCTTTACGCATTGGCGGTGAAGATGGTGCCTCTGCGACAGGCACCATTGAAAACATGGATATTCCGACGTTATCCGTTGTTAGCCAAGGTGATGTATCGGAAGGATCAGCCGCAACATTTCAGGTCAATCTCTCTGTACCATCAGACCAGTCCACTGAGCTTACTCTTTCAACGAGCGTTGACGGCGAAGAAAATACCGCTGAAGCCGATGATTTAAACGGCACTATCACAGCATACTACCTAGATGGTAATGACGTTAAGATTCCGTTGTTAGTAGAAGGTGGTAAAACTACCGTACCTCCATTTGTAACCGCAGTATTTGTAGAAGTAGGTACGCAGCAAGATTCACTTTATGAAGGTCCTGAGCAATTTGAATTACTGGTATCAGGTAAAACAGGTGATACCGAAATAGCAACAGCTAAAGGTTCGACCAACATTGTTGATGATGGTAGCGTTGATCCAGGTGGTGACCAACCAGCAGACGATGACCGTCCAACTGTTGAGAGTGTTTCTGACGTCAGGATTGAAGAAGGAAAAGCAGGTACTTTCACGGTTGAGCTATCGAACCAAAGTGACACGGATACAGTTGTCAGTTTGCGATTTGGTAACGCAAGCGCGACGTCTCCAGAAGACTTTGACACGAGTAGCGTTACGATCAAGTACGGTGATACAGAAAAGACAATTGATGTCATTAATGGCCGCTTCCAGTTAGAAATTCCGGGGGATGTACAATCGTTTGATGTCGTCGTGAACACGGTTAACGATGATTTTAGTGATGATAACGAACAGTTTTTACTATTTGCTAAAACGCTGACTCAAAGTGATTCCATTGCAGGAACTGCGACGATTTTCGACAATGAAAAACCAACGATTGATCTTGATGGGTCTGAATATAAACTCGAATTCGTTAGTGAGAATGCGGGTTATAACAATGTGTTTGGTTACTATGTTTATAACGAATTGTCTCAAACTCAAGAACTTCATGTCCTAATTGACAATGCTAATGATGTCAATGATCCGAACTTAGGGACTCTCACTTCTTTAGATAATGTTGATTACTTCCTAATTCCAAACGGTGCAAACATCGTTAACGGTGCGAATAAGTTGGAAATCAACGCAGAAGGAAAACTGATCGTTGATGGTGAGCTTAAGACGACTCATGTCTTTACTGGGCGCGAAGAAGATAGCCAGCTAAGAACATCGTTGGATGACGATGGTAATGTAGTCTTAAGCTTTGATGACCAACGTCAAGAAAGAGAAGATAACGATTTCGATGATTTAGTCATTAAGATCACAGAAATAAACCAGTCTACCGGCTATGAAACCACCTTTACTGAGGGGCAAGGTAGCGTTGGTATTGCTGCTGAAACGGCTGATATCTTTGACGATAAAGATACGGTGAAGTCCATGACGATTACGTTAACCAACAAGCAAGTCGGTGATGGTATTGTTATTCCGGAAACTCAAGGGTTTACGGTAACTCCGCAAACCATTGGAAGCACGTTGGTCTACTTGATTGTCGCAGACGATCCTCTCGGTGTTTCTGCTGCTGATTTTGAATCTATCTTAGAAAGTACACAATTTAGTAACTCTAGTGATGATCCAAATACGACTCAAAGACAAATCGAAATCCAAGTGACGGACTCTCTCGGGCAAGAGTCAAACATTGCTACCACAGTCGTTAATGTTATTCCGGTGGCTGATTTGAACGTTTTATCAGATTCTATTGGCTCTGAAGATTCGCTCATTCAACTCGACATCGACGTTCCGTTAACGAGTTCGATAACTCAGATAGAAGTGAGTGATATCCCACTTGGTGCTGAGCTTTATGTCGATGGTCAAAAGGTAAACATTGCGGACAATAAAGCGGTTTTTGAGGTGGATTCGACAACTAAGGTAAGCGTTAAGCCTGCAGAAGATAGTGATGTAGACTTTAGCTTAGAGGTCCAAGGACTAGATTCAAATAGCAATTTGATCGAGCAAGCTCAAACGATAAACGTTACCGTTGCGCCTGCTACTGATGCACCGATTCTAACGATTGCTGAGCCAACCGTTATTTCATTCACCGATTTTGAACACGTCGATCTTGGGAATAAACCTTGGCGAGGAAATGTCAGCTCTGAAGAGCTAAGTCAGGGGGATGTGGTTGGTACTTGGCTAACCGATGAAGATTCGGGCCAAGGTGAAGTAGGTAGAGAAAATGTCTACCTAGTAGGTGGAAATAACGAAAATCAAGTGTTTGAAGTAGAAGGTGGTCGTCAAGACAATACACTTTCGACCGAATTTGACGCGAAGAGTGGCGCTTTTTATTCAATTTCATTTGACATCGCTGCTCGTGTTGTTGGCTCGTCACCAGCAACCTTGTTCTTAGTCAACGAATCTGGTGTGCGTACAGAAGTGTTCAACTACACTTCTCAGGATGAGCAATGGTCAGATGAACGTGTTACATTCCAAACCCCAGATGATGGTCAATACACATTAGTGTTTGAGTCCAGTCAAACAGACACTTACGGTGTTTTACTTGATAATATTAAGCTAGTCACGGTTGATAACTATGGCTATGAAGATACCTTTATTAACTTGAGTGATATTTCCGTAGGCTTAAATGACATAGATACATCAGAGACACTGCAGGTTATGTTAAAAGGCTTACCAGAGGGCACGATTGTCGTTAACGGAGTTGACGCACCAATTACCGTGGGGGTGAATGGTACGGCTGATATTTCAACCTGGTCTAACCTAACTGATCTTCAAATTAAAATAGATGAACCAGGAAATTATCCTGTTGAAATAGCAGTCATCTCTTCTGAAACGGATAAGAGCTTTGAAGGTACTGAATTTGAAACATCAGATGCTGTAGATTCACAAACCATCAATGTTACTGTGCTTGAGGTTCCGAGCATTGTACCTGTACCTGATGCTGAAAGTAATGCGATTGACATTACCGAAGATAGTTCTGCTCAATTAACACTGAGCGACTTTGGCATTACAGATAGTTCTGTCAATGTCACTATTGAGTCGTTACCTGCTGATGGAACATTAGAAATTCAAACGTCTGGCGGTGTTTGGACTAGAGTCGATGAAGGTCAGGTTATTGAGGCAACAGAAATCGAATCTGGTAGCGTTCGTTTCATTCCTGATTTACATGAGTCTGGTAATTCTGATTTTGATTCTTCAGGCTCTGGGGATCAAAAACAAGACTATGCTTCATTTGATTTTGTCGTGAGTAAAAACGGACAGTCTTCAGAAAAACATACTTTGACTGTAGATGTCACCCCCGAAGCCGATGCGCCAACTATTTCGATTGCACTGGGTGATCCAGTTCCTGATTACTCAGGGTTTAAAACATGGGGTATAACAACTGAGCAGTTCCAGACAGGTGAATTTGATAAAGGTGCTTTTGAGATCGCTAATGAGAAGGTAGACGCGTCTACAGGACAAGATCTGTTTTATGGTGAATATAAATCGGGTAATGATTACCTTGTCAGCAGAAATGGTGGTGGTGATACCATCC
>NZ_JBNGCJ010000913.1:0-1077 GCF_049974785.1 Vibrio genomosp. F10 str. 9ZD137 | reverse complement strand
TTTGTCTAAATACCCATCAAGTTGATGCAAAAGTCAGCTCGAAAGTTCAACACGCCCTAGGCTTTCGGCGAAGAAGTTAAGCGGCGAATACGCTCATCGAAGATAAAATAGGAGGATCTGATGGCAGAAGATTCAGGTCAAGAACGCACAGAAGACGCAACGCCCAGACGCTTGGATCAGGCACGTGAAAAAGGACAGGTTGCAAGGTCTAAAGAGTTAGCGTCGGTCTCCGTTTTGGTTATGGGCGCAGTTTCCCTGATGTGGTTTGGGGAGGCTCTGGGAAAAGAGTTATTTGAAGGAATGAGCCGACTCTTTTCTTTGAGCCGAGAAGAAGTGTTTGATATGAGCAAGCTCAGTGATATCGCTAGTGGTGTGCTCGGCAGCTTACTTGGCCCCCTTGTTTTGATTCTGATTGTCTTGTTTGTCGCAGCCCTTATTGGCGCAGCAGGGGTTGGTGGGGTGAACTTTTCGGTGAAAGCGGCAATGCCTAAAGCCTCAAAAATGAATCCGTTGAGTGGTTTGAAGCGGATGGTGGGTATGCAAAGTGCTGTCGAACTGCTTAAGTCGATACTTAAGGTTTCTTTAGTGTCAGGCGTTGCTTTTTATCTGATTGACGCCTCCAAAGAAGATCTTTTTCAGCTGAGTATGGATGTTTACCCACAGAATATTTTCCACGCTCTCGACATTCTATTAGATTTCATTTTGCTCATTAGCTGCTCGTTGCTTATTGTGGTCGCCATCGATATACCTTTCCAGATTTGGCAGCATGCGGATCAGCTAAAAATGACCAAGCAAGAAGTGAAAGATGAGCACAAAGACACCGATGGTAAGCCAGAAGTGAAAGGCCGAATCCGAATGTTGCAACGTGAAATGGCTCAGAGGCGAATGATGGCCGATGTGCCCGAAGCGGATGTGATTATCACCAACCCAGATCACTTCTCAGTGGCGTTACGGTATAAGCAAAATGTAGATAAAGCCCCCGTAGTGGTTGCGAAGGGCGTTGACCATATGGCATTAAAAATTCGTGAAATAGCCAGAGAACACGACATTTATGTCATTCCTGCACCGCCATTGGCT
>NZ_JBNGCJ010000912.1:0-1093 GCF_049974785.1 Vibrio genomosp. F10 str. 9ZD137 | reverse complement strand
AGCGCCACTTAGTAAGGCGTTAGCTGAAACGAGGATTACAATGGATTACTGGATTCACTACTTATTCGCAGAGCACTCTGAAAGTGAACTTAAGGATTGGGCGTCACGATTGCAGTTCTTTCGCTATCGTAGAGCATATGGTGGTCATGCAAACGATGGAGATTCTCTTGATGTTGCTCTCAAGTATGACTCTACGAAAATGCTAGTGGATATACTTAGATATCTGGGCATTGAACCGACCGTTTATTCTGATAAACCAAAGCAACCAACACCTAGCACTAGTTATACTTATGAAGAGTATTGCTCATTCCCATCGTTGATATCTGGAACAAAATGGGTCGAGCAACCTAGTTATTGCAATATAGACGGGATAAAAGTACATATAAGTTGCGAACGAGAAATTATTAAGATATCGCTAAATCATCAAGACAAATATACCGTCACAACTGAGGATATAGAGTGTGCCGAAAAGTTGGAAAGAAAACTGGGTGAATTAAAGCAGCATATAGTAGACCCACCAAGAGATATTAAACATTATGTATGTCCTAAATATTACCCCGACATCTTCAGCTAACAAAGCGTTTAAGGCGGATTCCCAACGCATGGCATTTTTAGTTTGAATCAGCTTTAGTGTTTACGACACAATGGTTTAGGTAGGGTGGTCTGCGTTGCTCACCACTTAACGCGGCGTTATGTGATTGTCTGTAATAACGTATATTCCTAATTATCAGTAGGAATACTCTAAGATAAGACTCTAATCTTTTTAGGGTGTAGTTATGGGTAAGTCTTGGGTTTTAATTGGTGTTGTATTTATTGGATACTATTCTTTCAGTATGTTTAATGACCATATGAATAACGTAGTTCTAGCTTCATCAAATGACCATCTTCAAAAGCTTCACAAGCACGTAATGTGCGATAACAAGCCAGATCTAACGTTTTTTGAGTCTTTAATTTCAACTAAAGCTGGTTGGGCTTTAAGGGAACGAGGCCGCGTTGATTTAGCAATGGAAGTCTCGATGAGTTGTAAGTAATCACATAACAAGTTACTTAAGTGGACGCCTAAACGCTCGGCATTCTCGGCTTGGAGTTTGGT
>NZ_JBNGCJ010000911.1:0-2020 GCF_049974785.1 Vibrio genomosp. F10 str. 9ZD137 | reverse complement strand
TGGTTGCGCATTATAGACAGACTCTTTGATGACGCAAGCCTTTTTTATACAAAAACAACACGAACCGAATCGTTTGTTCAATAAACGATCAAAAAGTGCTGGGGCGGACAAAATAACATCAAATTAGACTCTACATGTCCTCTTTATTTAGATTGGTGCGCCACTATTTTATTATCAACAACTAACAGTTCTACTTTTTTCTCCGGATCGACTTTTCCGGCCAATATCGCTTTGGCTAATGGGTTTTCTACCGTTTGCTGTATCGCCCGCTTTAGTGGCCTTGCGCCGTAAACTGGATCGAAGCCTACATTGGCAATTAAATCGAGAGCCTGATCTGATACTGCAAGTTGATAACCGCTGTCTTCCATGCGCTGGCCTAACTGTGCAAGTTGTATCGACGCAATCGACTTAATATGCTCTTTTCCTAATGGGTGAAAGACAACACTTTCATCGACACGATTTAAAAACTCTGGTCGGAAGTGCTTATTTACCACCTCCATTACCGCGCTCTTTATGCCCTGATAATCTAAAGCTGCAAAATGTTCCTGGATTTGCGTCGAGCCTAGATTGGATGTCATTATCACTACGGTGTTTCTAAAGTCGACAGTGCGACCCTGTCCATCAGTCAGTCGTCCATCGTCAAGAACTTGCAATAAGATATTAAATACATCTGGATGCGCTTTTTCTACTTCATCGAGTAATATTACTGAATAAGGTTTTCTCCGAACTGCTTCTGTTATGTAGCCACCTTCTTCATAACCTACATAGCCAGGAGGCGCCCCGACTAATCGAGCAACCGAATGCTTCTCCATGAACTCGGACATATCAATGCGAACCATTGCGTCTTCGCTATCAAACATGAAATTAGCGAGTGTTTTACACAACTCGGTTTTTCCTACCCCCGTAGGCCCAAGAAACAAGAATGAACCTATTGGTTTGTTAGGATCAGACAGACCAGCACGACTTCGACGAATGGCATTCGCCACCACCTCTACTGCTTCTTTTTGCCCTATAACTCGTTTATGTAGAACTTCTTCCATTCGTAGAAGCTTATCTTTTTCCGCCTCTAGCATTTTTGATACTGGAATGCCTGTCTGTTTAGAAAGGACCTCTGCGATTTCATTATTGGTTACTTTATTTCGCAGTAATGTCATCTCTTGCATTTCTGCTTGCGTCGCTAGGTCCAATTGTTTTTCTAACTCAGGTATACGTCCATATTGCAACTCTGACATACGACTCAGATCACCAGCTCGGCGAGCAAAGTCCATGTCCATCCTCGCTTGTTCCAGCTCAGATTTTATATGTTGGGTACCTGACAACGCGGCTTTTTCTGCGTTCCAAACTTCTTCAAGTTCAGCAAACGCGCGTTCTTTTTCTTGTAGCTCTTGCTCTATTACCACTAAGCGTTTCGAACTCGCATCATCATGCTCATTAATTAATGCTTGTTGCTCGATTTTTAGCTGGATGATTTTTCGTTCTAGCTTATCTAACGATTCCGGTTTCGAGTCTATTTGCATCCGTATGCTGGATGCCGCCTCATCGATTAAATCAATCGCTTTATCTGGTAACTGACGGTCTGATACGTAGCGGTGAGAAAGGCTCGCAGCGGCAACGATCGCTGGATCCGTAATTTCAACATGGTGATGCAATTCATAACGCTCTTTAAGACCACGTAAAATAGCGACCGTATCTTCAACCGAAGGCTCATCTACAATCACTTTTTGGAAACGACGCTCTAAGGCTGGATCTTTTTCAATATAACGTCGGTATTCATCTAGCGTTGTTGCACCGACACAGTGAAGCTCGCCACGAGCAAGAGCAGGTTTTAGCATATTACCTGCATCCATAGAGCCTTCCCCTTTCCCGGCACCAACCATAGTGTGAAGTTCATCAATAAAGAGAATAACGTTACCCTCTTCCTTGGCCAGTTCATTCAGTACCGATTTTAGTCGCTCTTCAAATTCACCACGGTATTTCGCGCCAGCCACAAGAGACCCCATGTCCAAGATCGGAAGAGCGG
>NZ_JBNGCJ010000910.1:0-2697 GCF_049974785.1 Vibrio genomosp. F10 str. 9ZD137 | reverse complement strand
CGGGGTCTTTAGGAGTGGCTTCACAAATTGTATCGGTAACTGGTGGTGCGATCGGTTCATCCAACAGTTTAACGGCATCTAAGCTAACCCAAGCTGCTCTTTGGCTAGGGGCTATCGCGGATACCCTGGTTCTGGCGAGTTCTCCACTAGCCAGTTTAAAAGTAGCGAAATCAGGAGGGAAATATAATCTTGAATCGATGAAAACGAGCTACACGTATAGGGTTAAGCCCAAATCAATCGATAAAAAGCAAAGTTTATCTAATACCGTCGATCGGTATAGTACGATAGGCGTTAATGCCTTGGAAAGCGCAGCAACTAACTTAGCCGTAGCCGGTTACTACGGCCAAGATTCAACAATGAATAAGGTGTCGATGACGATGACCGTATTTAATCATGGCACCATGGCTAGCCTGAATCGTAAGCAATTGGCGAATAAAACAACAAAGCGAGAGTTTTTAAAAGAAGGGCTGAGAACGGTACGTATAGGTTATAAGGGCAGCTGGGCTCTTAACGCTCACCTTCCTTTACATGAAGAAGCATTTTATGGGAGAGATGAATAAAAAGACAATTGCATTATATTATCTAGTAAATAAAAAAATAATAATAGATGGTTTTAATATGTATAAAGATCAAGTTATTTTTATAACCTGATAGGTAATGAAAAATTAAATTATTAAACACTCTGATTTCTAGTATCTCCTGGTAAGTTATTTTATCTTTGTATTCTTATTGTTAAATTTATCATTTTAAATATAGGAAAGCCAATGAGATATACTACGATAGGTATTCTAGCTATAACGTCAGTGGCCTTTGGCGTGAATGCTGAAGAATTCCCTAGGCTGGATGAAGCCCTACCTTCAGATATCAAGATTAAGGGTCAAGAGCCTGTATTCGATTTTGATGTAGACGGCTGTTATCCGGTCGCAGGGATAAGTCGAAGAGGAAAGAAAAACTCAGGGTTAGATAACTCCGGGGAACTCAACGAAAATTGTCGAGATGCAGGCTTTCTGAAAATGTCTAATACATTACATCGTTATGTCTGCATTGATAGACAAGGAAGCACTTATTGCGGGCACTTTTATGCTTTATATTTCGAGAAAGATCAGGCGCTACGTCGGTTTGATAGGATTGGTCACCGCCACGATTGGGAACATGTTGCCGTTTGGACTAAAAATGGAGCCATCACCCATGGCAGTTACAGCGCGCACGGTAAGCTAAAAACGAAACCACTTGGGCAGTTGCCTATGCAGGGCGATCACATTAAGTTCGTCTATCACAAAGAGGGTGCTTTGACACACGCTTTCCGATTCGCCAAATCTACAGAGCTCGCTGAAAACCATTATCGCTATTGGGTAACACCAACGATCACCAGCTGGTATCAGTTAACGGGAGAGGGAATATCTAATCAATCAATGAGAAACAAGCTCAACAGCTTCAACTATGGATCTGCGACTATTCCGCTGAAAGACAGCAATTTCCGAGTCAATGTGAATAATGATCGGCCTTCTGGTTATCCTGCGTTTACTCAGGCCAGTATTGAAGCCTCAAGATAAACTCATTAAACGGACAAAGCGAAAAATAAGAGGATGAAATAAAGAGGCAACAGAATGCTGTTGCCTCTTGTGCGTTGCCTCTTGTGCGTTAGCTAACAAGTATGCAGTTTGAAATTAACGTTTGTTAGGTAATAAGGCGAGTAAGATTATGGGCAAGACACTTCATCCCAAAACCAGGTTGCACTTTGAGTTGGCGTTTCCCAAACTCCTGGGTTGTTTTTCGCGACAAAACAAGAGCCTTGGTAACTAACCATATCGCCATTGCTTGCTTGTGTTTGACCAGGAATCCATTCGGTGACGTTGTCTGTATTGCCGTTGCCACCATTACTGTCACCATTTTCATTACCCGTATCGATGCCGTTATCCGTGTCACCACTGTTATTGTCATCACCATTGTTATTGTCATCACCGGCGCCATTGTCACCATGATTGGTGTCATCACAACCTGCGTCAGTCACTTCGCGCCAAACGCCCCATTGTCCTGTGCTTCCCGGTTGTTCACCGCGTGTCCACCATGCCGCCTCATACACTGTGCCATCGTGTAAAACACGGTCACCGCCTTCATAAACATTATTGGTTTGCCACGGAGCAGCGCAGCTGCTTTCATCGACTACGCGTATAGTACGCTCTACCGTAGTGGATTGATTTGCGCTGTCTGTAACACTGTATAGCAGCGTCTGCGAACCCACACGGTTTGTTTCTACGTCTCCATAGATTTCAATCCTAGAGGTGAGATCGCCATCTTCTTCATCAGAGGCGCTCACTCCAGCTAACGAGTCAAACTCACTACCGAACTGAATACTGGTATCACTGACGCCCTTGAAGATAGGCTTAGAGCTGTACACGTCAACCGAACGCACTTTCGATGTCTGGTTGCCATCACTGTCTTCAACCAAATAGGTCAGCGCATAAGTGCCCACACTTGAAGTATTAACTTGGCCTTCAACGGTGATGTGGTGGGTTAGATCACCATCTTCATCGTCCATCGCGGTCACATCAGACATCGGGTCAAAATACGATTGATGCGCGACACGAGCGTCATCAATGCCTTTTAGAACAGGTTCATTGCTAGTGATTGGTGGTGGTGTTTGACCATGAATATAAGGCCCATAGTCACGAATAAATTGCTCATTGTAAGCGCGAC
>NZ_JBNGCJ010000909.1:0-978 GCF_049974785.1 Vibrio genomosp. F10 str. 9ZD137 | reverse complement strand
GCTGCGGCTGCGGCAAAGACAGATTCCTGTGTCAAGCAAGGCCTTATCTCTATGACAGGGACTTTCTTTGACACCATCATCATTTGTACGATGACCGGACTGGCGCTGATTTTGACCGGTGCCTGGCAAAGTGAATTCTCAGGCGCTGCCATGACAACGCATGCTTTTGCCCAAGGTTTGAACTCGGATACTTTAGGCCCAACGCTTGTTTCTATTGGTTTGATGTTTTTTGCCTTTACGACAATTCTTGGCTGGAACTATTACGGCGAACGATGCGTGGTTTATCTACTGGGTACAAAAGCGGTGCTCCCTTACAAAATCCTCTTTATTGCTTTAGTCGCGTCAGGTGCTTTTCTTCATTTAGATATGATTTGGATTATTGCAGACATTGTGAATGGATTAATGGCTATCCCTAACCTGATTGGTTTAATCGCCCTACGCCATGTGGTGATTGAAGAGACAAAACGTTATTTTTCAGCAGCAGTACACTCTAAAGCAGTGGATGCTTTCTAAGCCAGAAAATATTTTCTAAGACAGTAAGTACCGCGAACTAAGATTAAAAACTAACGTTGTTATCAAAGGCAAACAGATTTCATTGTTTGCCTTTTTATTTGCCAGCTGACACAAACCATCCAATTAAGGTTCTATAATAGGCTCTTCTAGCATTAGCTTCACGCCTAACGCAACTAGCACCGCTCCCGTTGTGCCTTCCATCCACTTTAAGAATCGGACATTATTCAACAAAGACTTGGCGCGCACTAACACACTAGACAAACTGCATTGCCAAATCATTGCGATGACAAAATGAATTGATGCCATAAAGAGCGATTGCAATAACGCAGAACCTTGCGGGTCAATGAACTGGGGAAGAAACGCCAAATAAAACACCGCTGTTTTTGGGTTAAGGACATTTGATAAAAACCCCTCACGCAAAGAGCGCAAAGCATCAAGCCCACCGCCAGCAGTTTGCGTGTCAAC
>NZ_JBNGCJ010000908.1:0-674 GCF_049974785.1 Vibrio genomosp. F10 str. 9ZD137 | reverse complement strand
CCGCTCTTCCGATCTAGTGTACTTGCGAATGATCTCGCACGTAAGATGGTGACAGCGCCATTTCGAACTGGTGGACAGCAACAGTACATACCTGCACCGATTAGCGTAAAGCCACTCGCAGAAACAAGCATCAGCCTTGTGATTGAGCATGTCGAACAAAACGTCCATCTGCCTCACTCACTAGATGCAGTCGCTGAGCGCTGTGCGATGAGCAAAAGAACCTTCACACGCCAGTTTAAAGCTACCTATGGCTGTACATTTGGTGAATGGCTGCAAAACCGACGTTTGGTGCTTAGCCAACGTCTATTAGAAACCACGAAACTATCGATACCTCAAGTTGCAGAGCAAGCGGGTTTTGGCTCTGACAGTGTATTCAGAAAGCACTTTAAATCGGCTTTTCATGTATCGCCGATTCAGTGGCGCACTACATTCAAGCAATAGTCTTAATTTCATTGAGGGCGATGGGGCTAGATCGTCGCATCTATTACTTTTTGTATCTGAAACCTTGCAAGTTCAATTCTAGGCGTTTTTGGGGCATCACAAGCCAGCCCTAACATCACTAGTTTGAAGCTACAAAATGATTTGCCGAAATCAATAGAATGAGTTTTGACTATCTCGCTATAAGGCCACTTAGCGATGGTCTATCCAACATATGAGCACAAAAAAAGCGAGCA
>NZ_JBNGCJ010000907.1:0-4515 GCF_049974785.1 Vibrio genomosp. F10 str. 9ZD137 | reverse complement strand
GGTTATTGGTTATTGGTTATTGGTCATTGTTTTTCTGACACTGGAATCAATGACCGTGCTCTATAGCCTGCATCTTGAAGTCATTAGGGTATAATATAAAAGTGACAATCTAAATCTTCATTTGGCTACTTAATGCTGATACACATTAAGCGGTCTATTAATTGCAGCGATTAATTTCAGAAAAAGTACAGGTCTAAGTAAATTGTGTGATTAGTTTTAAAGTTGGTATGCAAATTGCTTTTATCTATGTAGTAACAGTCAGTTCTTTGAGTTGAGGCAATTATGGCTATTTCTTTTGACAATGCTTTAGGTATTCACCAACACACCGTTGGCGTACGTGAGCGCAATGCTGAGGTCATTTCGACCAACATTGCACAGGCGAACACACCTGGGTTTAAAGCAAAAGGAATGGATTTCAATAAAGCACTGCAGGCGGCAACGTCGGGGGCAAGTATTGGTCTTAGCCGTACAGATAGTCGGCACATCTCTGCCTCAACGAAGGTGACAGGGGAAAGCTTATACCGCATTCCAACCCAACCTGATACCGGTGATGGCAACACGGTAGACGTGGATTTAGAGCGTAATTTATTTATGCAAAATCAGATCAGACACCAAGCATCACTAGACTTCTTAGGAAGTAAATTCAAGAACTTAACCAAAGCCATTAAGGGGAGTAACTAGATGAGCTTATTTAATGTATTCAATGTGACTGGTTCTGCTATGAGCGCTGAATCCGTTCGTCTAAATACCACCTCTAGTAACCTAGCGAATGCGGACAGTATCTCTAGCTCTGCAAAAGATACGTATAAAGCACGTCACGCAGTGTTTGGGGCGGAGTTGAGTAAGGCACGTTATAACCGTGATCATAACGTACCAGTGAAAGTATTAGGCATTGTTGAAAGCGATAAACCGCTTAGTGCGGAATATAACCCTGACCACCCATTAGCGAATGATGAAGGGTATATCTACAAACCTAACGTCAATGTTATGGAAGAAATGGCCAACATGATTTCTGCTTCTCGTGCGTACCAAACGAATGTTCAAGTTGCAGATTCAAGTAAACAAATGCTGCTGCGTACGCTGCAGATGGGTCAATAAGGATAAGGAGGTAGCGAATGGCTGGAATAAATAACGTTGGTCAAAGCGGCTTGTCCTATGTTGATCAGCTTAAATCTCTTCAAGAGCAGAAGAAGACTGAGGACACAACGGGTAAGCAGGATCTTAAACAAGAAGACTTCTTATCACTCCTCACGAAGCAGCTTGCTCAGCAAGACCCTTTTAAGCCGGTCAGTAACGACCAGATGATCGCGCAAATGGCGTCATTTGCAACCGTTGATGGTATTGGGAAAATGAATTCTCAGTTCGAGAACTTAAACACTTCAATGACCTCTAACCAAGCCCTACAGGCATCGACGTTGGTCGGTAGAGATGTACTCGTACCAGGAGCTGCTGGGGTGAAACAAGACGGCGCTGCTATGTCAGCAATGGTTAAGCTTCCTCAGTCTTTGGACAATTTATTTGTTCGTATTGAAGATGAAGCCGGACAGTTGCTGCGTACGTTCGAAGTGGGTGCGAAACCTGCTGGAGACAGCAAAGTTGTATGGGACGGTAAAGACGAAAACGGTAATCCATTGCCGGCTGGCAAATACAAGGTGAAAGCCTCTGGATTGTTGGATGGAGAAAGCAAAGAGTTTGAAGTATCAACTTATGCGAACGTGAATAGCGTACTTCTCGGTAAAGGTGATGGTAACGTACTGCTCAATCTAGCTGGCTTTGAATCGCCAGTTCGACTTGCTGAAGTACTAGAAGTTGGCAAAGCATAGCTCTTTATTGAGTAAATAGGCTAGCTAGATAGGAGATTTTAGAATGTCATATGTATCTTTAAGTGGGTTATCCGCTTCTCAATTAGATTTGAACACAACCAGTAACAACATTGCCAACGCCAATACGTTTGGTTTTAAAGAATCTCGTGCAGAGTTCGGCGATGTATATTCAACCTCGATATTTACGAACGCTAAAACCACACCTGGTAAAGGTGTTCAAGCGAATAAGGTTGCTCAGCAGTTCCATGAAGGGTCGAGTATTTATACCAATAACCCACTGGATTTGCGTGTTTCTGGAACAGGTTTCTTTGCGGTTTCTAAAGACCGAATGATTCCGCAACAAAACGAGTTAACGCGTAATGGTGCGTTTCATTTAAACAAAGACAACTACATCGTTAATGCCAATGATCAGTACTTACTTGGCTATCAAGTGAATAAAGACACCGGTGATGTGCTTTCTTATGAGCCTGAGCCTCTTAATATTCCAGCTGAATTTGGTAAACCGAAACAAACCAGTGCCATTGAAGTGGGTGCTAACTTACCAGCAAACGGCGATCTTAAAGATCCAGCCTTATTTGATCACACCGATCCAGATACCTACAACCGAGCAACGTCAACCACGATTTATGACTCGATGGGGCAATCTTACAAGTTATCAACCTATTACTTGAAAGACATGACTCAGGCCAACACGTGGAATCAATACTACAGTGTGACGGATTCAGCAGGCGAGAAGATGATCAATGTTGCGGGCGGTGATGCAGCGTCGCCTACGGGGCATGTTGGACACACAATGAAGTTCAATAATGACGGTACACTGGCAAGCATGAACAGCGGAAACCCAATCTTGACTGACAGTTTTGAGACCGCAGGCCTTGACCTTAACGGTGCAGACGGTACTCAGGTGTTAGCGTTTGATTTGGATGCTGCGACACAGTTTGCCGCCCCATTCGAGATAACCAAAAGTAATCAAGACGGTGCTACTACTGGTTTCTTAACCAAAATTGACTTTGATGAATACGGTAGCGTTTTAGGTACCTACTCAAATGGTCAGAACGTGACTTTGGGTCGTGTTGGTATGGTTCGAGTCCCAAATGAACAGGGGCTCGATAAAAAAGGCGGTACTCAGTGGGATTCAACTCAGTTCTCTGGTGACAAAATCTGGGGTGAGTCAGGTAAAGGTTCATTTGGTTCTATCAATAACGGCTCTCTTGAGCAATCGAATATTGATATGACTCAAGAACTGGTTGACTTGATTTCTGCGCAACGTAACTTCCAAGCTAACTCACGTGCACTAGAAGTACATAGCCAATTGCAACAAAATATCTTACAGATCCGTTAATGATTTTGTTTCTTTAATCATCTGTTAGACCAAACCAGCGGCAAAGCTGGTTTGGTTTTGTTGCCAGTGTTAGGCAGCAATGATCCTACATCCCACTCAAAAACTTTCCCCCAAAAACCAAATACACCCTAACTGATTGATAAATAAAGACTAAAAAATTGGCACGTCTATTGCTTGGTACTCATGGAACATTGGTTATCGGAGCACATTATGGACCGCACTCTTTATCTCGCTATGAGCGGCGCTAAGCAAAATATGCAAGCGTTGCAGTTAAGAGCAAACAACTTAGCAAACGTTAGTACGACAGGCTTTCGTGCTGATCTAGCACAAGCTCGTTCTATGCAAGCGTATGGTGAAGGGCTACCGACTCGTGTATTCAGTATGACTGAGAGACCGGGGCAAAACTTTGCCCAAGGCAGTGTTATTACCACTGGCCGTGATTTGGATGTGACCATTCAGGGTAATGGTTGGATCTCGGTGATGGATAGCACCGGGAAAGAAGGCCTAACACGTAACGGTAATTTGAAAGTTGACCAAAATGGACTGCTAACTAATGCCTCGGGTCACCTTGTACTAGGGGAAACGGGTGCACCGATAACTCTACCTATTCCTATCAGTAAAGTTGAGATCGGCAACGACGGCACCATCTCTGTGGTTCCTCAAGGGGCTCCGGCGGATGCGATGGAAATTGTGGATCGTATTAAACTCACTCAAACCGATAACCGTTCTCTATTTAAAGATATTAATGGTCTTTTTCGATCGAAAGAGCCTAATGCGGCATACGAAGCGGATGCCAATGTAAAACTGCTCACAGGCGCTGTTGAAGGCAGTAACGTCAATGCTGTCGGTGAAATGACAAGCCTAATTGACTTACAAAGACAGTTTGAAATGCAAGTTAAAATGATGAGCACGGCGGAAGAAATGGACAAAGCGTCCGATTCACTGCTTCGTATGAGCTAATAAGAATTTAAGGAGACGATTATGCATCCGGCATTATGGGTAAGTAAAACGGGTTTAGATGCCCAGCAGACGAACATTTCGACGATTTCGAACAACCTTGCCAACGCATCGACCGTTGGTTACAAGAAAAGTCGCGCGGTTTTTGAAGATCTGTTCTATCAAAACATCAACCAGCCAGGCGGTCAGTCTTCACAAAATACCGAGCTACCGAGCGGCTTAATGCTGGGTGCAGGTTCAAAAGTCGTCGCGACGCAAAAAGTTCATACGCAGGGTAATACGCAAACGACCACCAATAGCTTAGATATGATGGTTGAAGGCGATGGCTTTTTTCAAATATTGATGCCAGACGGCAATATCGGCTATACCCGAAATGGCCAGTTTACCGTGAAC
>NZ_JBNGCJ010000906.1:0-15484 GCF_049974785.1 Vibrio genomosp. F10 str. 9ZD137 | reverse complement strand
TAAAGGCTGGCATCACGGCACCAAACACCATGATAAGACCATGGACTGTGGTCATTTGATTAAAGAAATCAGGCTCAACGAGCTGTAATCCTGGTTGAAATAATTCCGCCCGAATCACCATCGCCATCGCCCCACCGGTGAAAAACATGATGAGACTGAACCACAAATATAGAGTCCCTATATCTTTGTGATTGGTTGAAAATAGCCAGCGCCCTATCCCAGTCGGAGTATGATGTTCATCATGATCAGCGCCATGCGCACCGCCCATATCGGCATCGGTAGCTTGCGCCGCTTTTATTTTGCTATCCATAGACTTGTTCATTGCGCTGCTTCCTTAGGATCTTCTAATTGAGACGACTTTCCCTTGAACTCGTTGACATCAGAGGCCTGAACGACATCACCCGTATCGTTGCCCCACGCATTCCGTTGATAAGTAATCACCGCCGCTAATTCTTGTTCACTAAGCTGATTCACAAACGCTTGCATTGCCGTTCCTGAACGCCCGTTCACCACGATGTCTAAATGATCATCGATGTTACCCGTCGCGATCTTGCTGCCTTTAATCGCAGGGAAGGCAGCCGGTATACCCGTACCTGCCACCTGGTGACAGACGGCACAGCGATCCACATAGATCTGTTCGCCTTGAGTCATTAATTCCTCTAGTGACAACGATGCAGTCAACGCCGCGTTGGCTTGTTGCTGAGCCAGCGCTATCTCTGCTTTTTTATCGGCTAACCAGGTTTCATATTGTGATTCTTCCATGGCATGAACCACGATAGGCATAAACCCATGGGCGCGGCCACATAACTCGGCACACTGACCGCGATAGACACCAGGCTTATCTATTTTGGTCCAAGCTTCATTAATAAAGCCGGGAATCGTATCCTTCTTGACAGCAAAGTCTGGTACCCACCAAGAGTGGATAACATCGTCGGACGTCATTAAAAAGCGAATCTTTCGATTGATAGGGACAACGAGTGGATGATCAACCTCGAGTAAATAATGCGCACCTTTCTCTTCGATACCTTCGATCTGTTTTGAGGAAGTTGCCAGTAAACTATAAAACTCAACATCCTCTCCAAAATAACTGTAGTGCCATTTCCATTGAGAACCCGTTACTTTAATTGTCAGTTCAGACTGAGACGTATCTTCCATTGCAATGAGCGTTTTCGTCGCCGGAATCGCCATCGCCACCAAAATGATGATCGGTATCACCGTCCAGATAATCTCGACTTTGGTACTTTCATGGAAGTGAGCGGCAACGGCGCCTTTAGATTTACGGTGATTAAGAATGGAATAAAACATCACCCCAAAGACAACGAGGGCAATCGCACAACAAATGTAAAAAATAAGCATGTGCAAATCGTAGACTTGCTGGCTAATACCCGTCACGCCTTGAGTCATATTCATTGATGATTCTGCAAAAACGCAAGGTGAAAAAGTAAAGAGCAGCGCTATGCCACTCCATAGCCAGTTCGTGACTGATCGTCTTTTCAAAAGAGTTCTCCTCTGCCCATACACCACCAACCTTAGTGAACCATTTAAATGGCAATGACCCATTTAAAATTCAGTATGGTAAATTCCCTAGAAACAGCTATTCCAGTACATTTTGTTACATTTATGTTAACTAATGCTAGTAGGGAATATCAAATGCGCAAGAAAGTGATAGCAACAAACGGCCATGTCTCACGAACAAACAGGGTTAGAACTCGACGCTGAGAATCGTAAAATTATTGGTCAGTTATGTTGTATGACAGGGATACCAAGGAGGAGATAGCTCTTCTATATTCGATTAGGGGAAACGAACAAGCTGGCAGACGAGGTAAAGAGTCCCAACCTGCCGAAAGTAATCACTCTGTTTAGATAATGTCATCTTAAGGTTTAAGCAGTAGAAAACGAAGATAGGGTTAGTTGATGGAGTAAGTCTTGCGCCAGTTCTTGCGGGCAACGATGGCTTGAATCGATCACAAAATCGTAATCCATGCCCTGGTGCACCAGAGGAAATTCGTATTCGGCTAAACCGATGGCTCGGTCTCCGCGCGCTTTTTCTCGCTTTTTAGCGACGTCCAAATCGCATTTAACGCCGATCGTACAGACAGTGTAGTATGAAAGAAGTGAACGGAGTTGTTGGTATTCTTCCTTATCTACCCATGCATTATCGAGTATCAACTTCACGCCAGATTCTAATAAACTCGGGATGCAGCGGTGATACCCCTCAACCAATTGGGCGTAATCGTAGCCCTGCCGATCAATGGGTCGGCCTTCCATCATGGCTTGCAAATCACTTGGAGGAAGTGAATACAATACCGCATCGATACTAAAATTAAGAAACTGGTATGGAAGCCGCTCTTGAAGTTGCTTAGCAATGCTGGTTTTGCCGCTACTTCCTGTTCCATTTAAGATAATAACATCGGGTAACATAAGTGTGCCTTATAGAGAAAAATGGAGCGAATAACACCATTACAGAAATGCGCAGTTATTCAGTGGTAAGTTATGGAGCCATAAGTTATTCAGCTATTCAGCTACCCATTCTATTTCTATTAACGTCGTTTCCCCACACTTTAGACGCGCAAGAAAAATATCGCCTTGGTGAACTTCCCCGACCCCTTTTGGGGTGCCTGTCATAATGATGTCGCCATCGCAGAGTGTCGTATAGGTTTGAAGCTCAGCCAAAATAGTTGATGGAGAATAAATCATCTCATTCACACTGCCACACTGAACACGCATACAATTAATGAACAGTTCGATCTGAAGTTGTTGAATATTAATATCACGCATTGAAACAAAACGGCTAAAGACGGCAGAATCATCAAAGCTCTTGGCGCGTTCCCATGGAAGCCCTTTTCCTTTTAATTCAGATTGCAATGCGCGTTTGGTGAGATCAAGGCCAATACCTGCTGCATCAATTTGTCCATTCTTGATCACAAAGCAGATTTCACCTTCATAGTGGATAGTGTCGGATTCTGAAAGTTGCAGCCCACCCGATCGCGCAGCATTCGATAAGAGACGATGGGTTAGCGCACTATTGGGTTTATTGAACACCACCATTTCATCGGGAATCGCGTTATTCAGTTCTTGGATATGTTCAAGGTAGTTGCGGCCAATACAAACAATTTTAGAAGGGGTTACCGTGGTGTCATCAACTCGTACGCTATGCATGATTCTTCCTTGAATATAAAAAACAGAGCCAAATACAATCGAGCGCAAATAATAACCGAGTCGAGCGTTATTTATATGACTTTTAAGACAAACCTAGCGACTTAAATGTAAAACTAAGATCATCCACTCAAAGTTATGAACTCGATACCTCACCGATGTCGTTTATGCTCCTCGTATTCATTTCCTACAGACAATAAAAAACACCTTCTATAAATAGAAGGTGTTTCACTATTTGGCGTAACGTTAAACCGTTACTGCGTTCTGTCCTTTAAGCAAGAAGCTTATAGGTAGAAACGTGCGCCAAGAACCCATTTGCTATCAGTATCTTGCTTAGCACCTGAGAAGTCTTTATCGTTTAGATCGAACTGGTAACCCGTGTAACCTACGATGTTTGAAGCAAAGTTGTATTCTACTTGTAGAGCCAGCTCTTCACGAGTTGTCGCTTTAGAGTTGTCAATCAGGTCTTTCGCTTCGTTTGTTTCGTAGTTGATGCTGAAGTTCATGCTGTTAGCCAGTGCGTATGCAGCAAGTAGTTCGTATGAATCAGATTCAGCACGCACAACTTTCTTATCTTCAGTCATGGTATAAACACCAGCAAGGTATAGACCGTTGCCGTATGAACCGTAAGAAGCTGAAACAGTATGAATATCTAGAGAGCCTTTAGAACCAGAAGCAGCAACGTCACCAGTGCTGTATGCGTAGCCTAAAGAACCACCCATGATTGCATAAGAAAGAGTCGCTTGAACGCGGTCTTTGTATTCTGGGTAAACATCACCCTCAGTAGCACCTTGCCACGCAAGACCAATGTTCAGCGCACCAGCGTCAGCGAAATCAAAACCGTTACGGTAAGAAACCATGTTATCCGCACGAGTTAAACCGATTTTAGCAAAGTCATCACCAGCGTATAAGTAATCATTGGCAAACGCGATAGGCATATCAGTCACACCCGCTACGTCGTAATATGGTGCCCATTGAGTACCGACTACAGCGCGACCTAGCTCTTCATGAGTAAGACCTACGTAACCAAGACGAGTAGTGAATGCGTTCTCACCGTTAGTCAGGTAGTTAAGTGCCCATTCGCCACGTGCATCGACTTCAAAACCGTTACCTAGGTCTTGAGTTGCCGTGAAGTTGATACGTGGAGAGTTAGTACCTACTTCTGTATCACCTTTCTCTGAACCGTTAAGGTTAACAGAAACGTGGCCGCCCATAGAGAACGTAGTACCGTCGTTGTTGTACAGTTCAACAGCAACTGCTTGAGCAGCGAATGTAGAAGCAGCGATTGCTACAGCTAGAAATTTTTTATTCATTTTAAAGTCCATATATACGTTTGGTTTGTCCACTGACAACCCGATGCCTCACCATGTAGTAGTGTTACACCTTGGTTAACAAGTACATCGACTGTACCTAGCGAATCAGGAAAAGTTGCATAAAATGATGTAAAACAAAAAAAACCGTATATAAATTAATGTGAAACATTAAAAATCATAGAGTTACAGCGCACATCTCATTCCAAATCAAAAATGTGAACTGGTTAACAAGTTGACACACTCATAAAATAGGTGTTCTAAATCACACTTTTAGAATGCAGACATACAGAATAAAACTCAAATGATACAACCTTATTCACAAAGCAAATACCACAAGCAACATCAGATTGATGAATTTTGAATACTGTTTTATTAGGGTAACTCTTTGATTCGATGCTTATGTGATTCTGCTTCCTAATATTTGAGTCCGGTAGTGCTTGAGCCATTACCTGCAATCCATTGAACTGGATATACAACGGGTTAAACCTCATTCCACATGCTTTTTATGGCAACCTCGCCAAGCAGGACTCTAAACCGAGCGAGTTCAACCTACCTCTTCGGTAGTTTTATGTTACTTTTCATGAAATTTATCGCGCTGCATTCCGTTCTATTACGTTATACGAGCCATTGGGATAAGATTATGACGACACCAATTAAGATTACACTGTATCGCTGGGGCGGCAGCTGGGGACCATTCAAAGTGAATATACCTTGTGGAGAATGCACATTAACCAAAGATATCTTACTCGATACCTTTGAAACCGAGTTAGAAGGTATTCCTGTCGAACTTGAGGTCAAAGACTGGTTATCTCATTGGTGGGAGCCACTCAAACTGGGTTCCTGGCATGCACCCATCCTTGTGGTTGAGGGCAAAGTGATCAGCCAAGGGGAAGCACTCAATCGTGGCGTGCTGGTTCAATCGGTCATTCAAGAGTGGGTTAAGAAAGACACACTTAAGGGTAATATTGTCTATGGCAAAGCGACTTGCCCATTCTGCGTGAAAGCTAAAAACCTGTTAGACAATGCAGGGATTGAATACCGTTACCACGATGTGGTTAAAGACAGTGCTGCACTTTACCGCATGATTCCGGAAGTCAAAGCACATATTGGTCAAAAGACCCCCGTCACGGTTCCACAGATCTGGCTTGATGATCAATATATAGGCGGAGCAGATAATCTCGAAGAGTGGATAAAGGTTAATAAGCCAGAAGGTATCCCAGATAACGTCGTTCCTATGGAGCCCAATAGCACCACAGCGGGTTGAAAGTGATTAATAATCGTCCAATCAGATAGTTCTTGCTGATCATTAAAAGCAACCTTACCGTTAGATGAAATAAATGCTGACAGATAGAACCAAAGCAGTCAGCAACAGAAAAAGCCCCTTGATGATACTGAGATCATTCAAGGGGCTTCATTTATGAGGTGAAGATAATCTAACCGCGTTTCGGCTGACGGTAGGTTTTACCCGCCGCCTGGTAGGTTTCTTTCTGCTTCATTCCAAACTGGGCATCAAAGAACCAGGCAACAAACTTAATGACATCATCGCCTTCGTTCATCACATGCTCGACAAACTCTTGTTCTTCACCTTGCTCATTTTCTTCCACTGTTACGTGATAAATGCGCGATTCACCTTCAACGTCAGCTAAGGAAAACTGACCACTGAGTGAAGCCGCGACTTCCGCAATGTTAGGGTCTTCACTGGCTTTTAATGCTTCCAGTGCTTGTGGAAGCCCTTCTAATTGGCATAACGCTTTGACTAGTGTTTCAAACTCGTTTTGTTGCATTGTCATTACTCACAAAAGATTCAAACCCCATTGTATAACGTTCAACTGAACTAATCATCACATCAGTATTTAAGCCGATTTTTTGAACGCAATAAGGCAAAAGTTGTACAAAGAATCTCACTAAAAATTGAAAAAAGAAGCAAAAAAAACGCCAATTTTGTGAAAAAATTTATTTTGCTCTTTAACGCTCTGATTCGCCATAAAATAATAATCACCCTTTACCAAGTGCACCTTATTGCATTTGCAATAAAGCGTGATCTCTACCATAGTGCTTAAGTGAATATACTTATTATAAAAAATTTACAACACACCACAACGTGAGATCTCAATATGGCTATGAGGCTAACAAACACGGGTGCTATAGGCTTAGATGAAGTGAACGAGACTCTGCTTATGGAAGGCACCGCCCTGCTCGACCATGTCACTCTTAAATTACATCAGCGATTTGAGAGCTTCTCTACTTGCATTGTCGAAATCGATAAACTTAGATACAAAGCTCAGACGACTTCGATAGCCAGCAAACAAGCACTGCAAGAAAATATGAACTATTCACTTAAGGACACGCCTTGTTCTCAAGTCGGTAAAGATCAATCTGCATACCATATCGTGACGGATAATCTTTACGTAGAGTTCCCCCTAGACACCTACGTCCAGGAAAACCAGTTGTGTGCATACATTGGCATACCACTCAGAGATCATAAAGGCGAGGTTTTAGGTATACTGCTTTCAACCTTTAACAGACCAATTGACGATCCTAGTCATCTTCTTTATTACCACCGTTTATTTGCCAATATCATCGTCCACAGTTTGCGTGAAAAATGGCTCGAACAACGTTCTGAAAGCCTCATGAACCAACTCAGTTATGGCGTTTCTCATGACAACCTGACGGGCTTACACAATCGTCACAGCTTAGCCGAACAACTACAGAAAATAAGTCAATCTTCTTCACACCCTTTCACATTGGCTTATCTGGATATTGATAACTTTAAGTCCATCAATGATCTTTATGGCAATTTCATTGGCGATCAGGTGTTGAGGTTTGTTGCTAGTGTCATCAGCCAACACATATCAGATACAAACTTAGCTTTTAGAATCTCTGGTGATGAGTTTGCGTTCATTACTTACGATCGAGACCCCATTCAAGTCTGCCACGAAATCATTCACCTTTTGCAACAAGGATACAAAGATAAAGCACACTACGTGAGTATTCCGGTCAGTATCGGAATCACCAGAACCCAAGACAAAATGTTCACCGCAGATCAACTCCTTCTCAATGCCAGCCTTGCCCTAAAAGACTGTAAAAAGGCGTCGGGGACACAAATACGTTGTTATAACTCCCAATTAAGTGGGTTATACCATCGCAAGAACATGATCATCAGGGCACTGAGAAATGAACTGAAAAAATCAAAGCAACAGCTAAGCGAGATTTTTGTCGCTACTCAACCTATCGTCCATAAACACGGCGACTCTTGGCGTTATTTTGAGGTTCTTGCTCGCTGGAATAGTAAGCAATTAGGCGTTATTTCTCCCATTGAGTTTATTGAGGCGGCAGAGCAATCTGGATTAATTATTGAGCTGGGAGAACGGATCATACAGCTGGCTTGCGAAGCAAAGTTAGAGCTTGAAAAAGGATTGGGACACAAAGTAAAGTTAGGTATTAACTGCTCTGCGCATGAACTGAGCAGCTCAGAACGATATATCCAGCACCTGACGAGTACGCTCAGCGCCCATGAGTGTGATCCCCATGATTTTGTCATTGAGCTTACGGAAACGGTTCTGATCACACATGGCGATAAAGTAAAGTCCGTTCTAGACCGATTGAGAGCATTTGGATTCACCATCGCGCTGGACGACTTTGGAACTGGATACTCCAGTTTGAACTACCTTCACCAATACCCTATCGATTGCATAAAAATTGATGCCAGTTTCGTGCGAAACATGCTGAGCAATCAAAAGTCGGAACGTGTAGTCAAACTGATTATACAATTGGCAGAACAACTGAATGTCTCTCTAGTCGCTGAAGGCGTTGAAACAAAAGAGGCCCTCGACAAACTCTACCTGATGGGTTGCACACAAATACAAGGGTATTATTTTTCCCGCCCCAAAACGCCAATAGAGTTAATCAAAGACTATTTTGAACGAGCTAACACCATTGAAAAAATAAAATCGGCATAGAAAAGAAATTAAGTGATTAAAACTGCGCCAACTCATGTCTTTTCATCTCGTTCATGAGCTGTGCTTTAGGTATTAATTGGTGACCACATTAAGGCTTTGCTCGCTGAGGAGATTATTTAGCTCGTTCCGTCTTGCAACAAAGCCAGCCAATTCTTTCTTAGGTACTGAATTTGCCATCGGGATATTGGCTGTCATTGGATTCACCGCTCGGCCACGAACCATCAATTCATAATGAATATGCGGGCCAGTCACACGTCCTGTTGCTCCGGCCAATCCAATGCGCTGCCCGCGACTTACTTTTTGGCCTTTGCGTACCAATATTTTGCTTAGGTGCAAATAGCGCGTTTTGTAAGTATTGCCATGCTGAATCACCACATATTTACCCGCATAAGGATGATTCCGGGTCATAACAACCACGCCATCCCCTGTTGATACGATAGGCGTTCCAGTTGGGGTTGCCCAATCTGTTCCGTTGTGTGGTGAGACTCTGCCCGTAACAGGGTGAAGACGCTTAGGATTAAAATGAGAGCTTAATCGGTATGAACCATTCACCGGCTTGCGCTGAAACGCACGTTGTAAACTGTTGCCTTCATGGTCATAGTACTGCCCATCTCGATGAAGGTAAGCCGATACTTCTCTTCCTCGGTTAACAATTTTTACCGCCTGAATTTCTCGGTTACCGGTTAATGTATCATCGACATATTGACGAGACTGGACAATCTCAAACTGATCACCCGCTCTTAAGTCTCTAGAAAAATTAATTTTATCCTTGAGTAACGACACAACATGCTCAATTTCAGCACTGTTTAACCCCACACGATTAACGGACTGAGAAAAACTGCCATTGATCTCCCCAACCAACGGGAATTCAACCCAACTACCAGGAATGCGTATCTCTTCAAACTCGTAGTCACCATCTTCTAACCGCGTATACACCACCTGATCCACAATACTGAATTCAAGCGCCATTTTTTTGAGATCTGAGCCTTGCTCACCTTGCCAAAAGCGCAATGTATTCCCAGGTTTTAAGGTATCTAACGCTAAGTAGTTCACGTCTGTTTCCATAATCCGCATCATATCTTGGTAGCGAAATCCAAGGTGCTGAAAGATCGAGCTGAGATTATCGCCCGGCTGGATAACATATTCATAGTCCGGTATCTCGATGCGGCTAACAGCACTGTCGGAACTAACGGAACTGTCTAAAAACTCATTAACAGGATTTGAACTCGTTAACGAAAGCTCAACTGTCTTTTGCATTGAACTTGGGCTAAGCGATGAAACAAGAATGAAGGCGACGATAGGTAAGCTAATGGCGACCATTATTTTTCGCTTAGAGAGCGAAGAGTAGCGGCTTACGATTGAATTTGAACTCACAAAACATTCCAATTTAAATACAGTATCTGGCGATTAGGTTAAGGGTTTCTCTATAAAATGTCATCAGGCTAGCGAATATTCAGTACAAAACTGTGCGTTTCATTAGCTATAGCCGCAATACATGAAAGCACAAAGAGCGTAGTAAGCGCTTACATCACATCTTTATAATAATTACCTTACATTTGCGTAAACAACATAACCGTATCCGCCTGAGCAAACCGATAGCCGCTACGATGCGCAGCTAAGATGTACCATCTGGAGTTGGAGTAGCGTCGAGTAAGACACGGACCAAACGGTAATCCTCCGTAACTTGGTAGCGGTGCTCTTCTCCAACTGACGCAGGGGATGACATCGCTTGATCGATAGCTCGAGTTAAAAATAGAACAGAAACGCCCTCCACACGATTTTTATCATCTGGCGCCGCAGATTCTTCATGAGTCAGTTCTTTTTCCTGAGACTGATTTCTTTCCTCTACGAATGGATAAATAGCAAGCTCTTGAATGTCGACCCGATCACCGAGCAATTGATAATCCCCTAATATCATTCGATCTCTTTGCGCGTCATAACGAAATAACGCCAGATAGTAGAAAACGCCACTGCCTTGGTTCGACACCGCGAGCGGAGCAACAAACACTTTCTCATTCTTTGCCTCAATAGACATCAACCGCTGCGTATCGATAAAAATACTGCCACGCTCTTTGCCGTCATCGTACTCGCCTATCGCCTTTTTACTTCTCTCGTTAAGGTAATTCACAAATGCAAACGCGTGAGTTTCTGGCACTTGTATCGTCAATGGGTTGCTTGAATTAACACCAAAAAGTTGCGAGACAATCGCATTGTTTACGACCTCATGTTTTGGAAACTTTTGCATGATCTGTTCATCACTCAAGCTAAATCGATAGACGCCCGCGACAATAACCACCACTAAAAGAACAATCGGAATCAGCAAAATAAGTGGAATAGGTAAAATACGTTTTTTCATGGCCAATAGACTCTAACAACATAAGGGAGAAGGAGCAGTGAGTGGTATTCTATACTTTACGATACGCTATCACAATTTGTGTGTGCCCTATGGGTTAAAGGTAAGCGGCTGGTAAATAAAGCGTCAATTCATATTACTGACTTCAGCTGAGGGTTCATCAAAATAATCTGTGAGGGAGCCTATCCGTCCGAACAATGGTTTCTGCTTTGAATACCCCTAGAGTATCAAATCCAAAAACCACACAAAATACCAACATTCTTTATACAAACAATACTAAATACACCTAAAAGTCAGACACATAGAGATAGAAACTGAATATTTAGCGATATTTAATGAATATTCTTGCACAGAAGAACCTTTATCGTTATTCTTGCCACCAGTAAAACAATAAGGATGTTTAGACATTTTTTCGCTACGGATATGAGCAAAATTTGACTAGTAGTAACATGAGCAAAACAATGAATAATCAAACTCAATCAATTGAAACGCCGAAACACAAGGGCAACTTTTGGATGTTCTTCATCCCGTCGCTCGTCGGCTTATTCCTATTCATGGCGCCTATTAGCTATGATGGCAACCTGACTATCCCTGTCGCAGTGCTTGCTAAGTCAATTCAAGCTCTGTTTGGCGATCACCTTGTCGCAATCATTGCGTCAATCATTGCTTTCATGGCTATTGCATCTTTGGTTTATAAGGTTTACCAACCAACCTTTATTAAGAACAATGCTTTTTTGCACGGCCTATTTAGCCCTTCACCATTATGGTTAGCGGTTCGGCTTGTGGGTGGCTTTGCAGTATTGATGACTTTTTTCCAAGTTGGTCCGACGGCTATTTGGGAAGAAAATACTGGTGGGTTAGTTTTAGAAGGCTTATTACCTACGCTTTTTTCTGTGTTTATTTTTGCCGGTTTACTCCTCCCACTTTTGCTTAATTTTGGGTTGCTTGAGCTATTTGGCACTCTACTGAGCAAAATTATGCGCCCTGTATTCAACCTGCCAGGACGCAGTGCGATTGATTGTATGGCTTCATGGCTTGGGGATGGCAGTGTCGGTATTTTGCTTACAAGTAAGCAGTATGAAAATAAATTCTATACTCAGCGAGAAGCTGTCGTTGTCGGTACGACGTTCTCTGCCGTTTCGATTACTTTTAGCCTTGTTGTCATCGCACAGGTTGAGCTAGAACACTTGTTTCTTCCTTTTTATGGTGCGGTGTGTCTGGCTGGTCTTGTTGCTGCGATCATTATTCCTCGATTGCCACCACTGAGTCGAAAAAAAGACACTTTCATTGATGGGTCAGAACGTGACAAAGACGCCGATGCGATCCCAGCCGGCCACTCGACTTTCTCTTGGGGCCTTGAATTGGCGTTAACTAAAGCAGGGCAAGTAACGTCTCTTAAGTCAGTGTTTGGGGAAGGGGTAAAAAATGCCATTGATATGGTCTTTGGTGTACTTCCTGTTGTTATGGGTTTAGGAACTGTCGCACTGGTTATTGCTGAATATACGTCTGTATTTTCGGTTCTTGGCCAGCCATTTATCCCATTCCTTGAACTATTAGGTATTCCTGAAGCGGCGCAAGCATCACAAACTATCGTTGTTGGGTTTGCTGATATGTTTATCCCCGCTATTCTTGCCGCATCAATAGAAAGTGAAATGACTCGGTTTGTCATTGCAGCGATGTCTGTTACTCAACTTATTTACATGTCTGAAGTCGGTGCGTTGCTACTCGGTAGCCGTATCCCAGTGAACATTTTTGAACTGTTTGCGATATTCATACTTCGAACTCTGATCACGCTTCCCGTGATCGCAGGTGTGGCACATATTATCTTCTAAACACGGCCGTTCAATCTTTATGTCTATGAGCATTCTTGTGTCTGATGAATGATGAATAGAACCCGATAAAAACCTCGCCTCGGCGGGGTTTCTTTTTGTTTTCACTTCACAAAAACAACGCTGTTGCATATTAATTGGTGATACTACTGACTAATTGGTTACTATTTAATGTAAAGCAATGGCTGTTCCCTTATACTTAGGATTAATCCACTGTCTAATTCATGACCTTAAAACGGAGGTTAATTAGGCAGTTCTATTGATTTAAAGGTTAACGGCATGAAATGGATTTTCTCACTAATACTTTTACTTTTCTTCAGTTTTGCAGCTTTGGCGACGCCTCTGGTCATCCGCAGCGATGATGCCGTTGTAACTTTGTCCTATGAACAAATCAGTCAAGATATTCCGGTTAGCTCCTTTTCAACCAAGCTTCCTTGGTTCAAACAACCAAAATCATATTCAGGTATGCGAGTCATCGATTTAATCGATTATTTGAATAAAGATTCCGAGAGCATTCATTCCGTCTCTTTTATTGCATTAAATGACTACGCCGCAAACTCAAATATCGACGATATTCTGAAATATGACCCCATCATTGCCTACATGATGGACGAAAAAAAAATGAAGGTACGAAATAAAGGCCCTTACTGGCTGGTCTTTAATGTAGACAAGTACCCTGAGATTGCTAACGATGTCTTTTACAACCAAATGGTTTGGCAAATTGACGAAGTTATCATTCACTCGAAGCCTTAAAGAACCGTTGATATCGTATGCAGACTTTTATCTCTAAATCGAAAAAATTACTCATTGTTCTGTCAATACTATTGATTGTCGCGAACTTCTATATTCTATCGACAACACGCGAATTAACTCGCTCTTATACCAACTCACAAAATCAGGCCACTTGGTTTCTACTTCAGTTATCGAAAGAATTATCGGAGCTAACGGCCATTACCCCTTATACATTGGATGGTGACGCAGAATATAAGAAAACATGGCTAAAATACGAGCTCACTTGGAGCCGATTTGACATCCTGCTTTACAATCAAGAATCTCATGGGTTTATGTCTTTAGAAGGGGCTCATGACTTTTTTGAATCGCTGTTCTTTAGATTTCAAAACCTAGAAGAGCCATTTGAGAACATAAAAACTCAAGATGATGTCTTGATGATTAGTGAGCAACTCAATCAAATTTATGCGGATATGATTGCTTATATTAATCAAAACTATCGGTTGAAAAACCACATCCACAAGGAACGTATGCAACAGGCGCAGCAAATCGCCAATATCCAGTACATACTTATGCTCTTACTGTTCAGCTGCATTGGACTTGTGAGTTATATTTATTATCAAGAATCTAAGCACCATAAAGCATTGGCTTTTACCGATACGCTCACTGGGATTTCTAATCGCTTCTCTTTGTTTGAAGCTCTAAATCATAAACAGAAAAATCAGCCTTTTTCACTGTTTCTTTTGGATCTAAATGGATTTAAAGCCGTCAACGATAGCTTCGGTCATCAAGCAGGAGATGAAGCTCTCACTCAAATAGCTTGGCGACTCAGGACCAAGATCCCATCAAAAAACCACCAAGTGTACCGAATGGGCGGCGATGAATTCGCACTGATTTTAAACTCAAATAGCCAAGAAGAAATTCGTAAAATGAACGGTTTTATTGAAGCTTGCTTTGAAGAACCGATACACCTTAAAGGTGGCTATAACACCCGATTAGGGTGCAGTGTCGGAACGAGTATTTACCCGGACGATTCGAAAGAAATTAACCAGCTCATATCCATTGCTGACCACAATATGTACCAAATGAAATTTGCTGATACCGATCGCGCACGAACCGAACAAAAGCGATAAGACAACGTTGCTACTTTTACGTTTAAATCACGGCTCTCTTTGTCACTATTCCCTTTAAGGCTGAATAGCCGTTAAGTAAGAGTAGCCCTTAAGTAATACCAGTCCTCTAGCCATCGCAAACATTTGTTTAATCAATAGCAAGCCTTAAGAGTGATCAAGTCTTACATTCCACCGAGGCACAGGTACTTAATATTTAAATACTCATCCATTCCTTGCCTTGCCCCTTCCCGACCAAAGCCCGATTGCTTTACCCCACCAAAAGGCGCAACTTCGGTTGAAATAATGCCCTCATTAATACCGACCATGCCGTATTCCAACGACTCCGCCACATAAAACGCTTGGGTCAAATCCTTGGTATAAAAGTAGCTCGCCAAGCCATAGATCGTGTCATTGGCTTTTTCAATCAAATCGTTGATATCAGTAAACCTCAGCAAAGGAGCAACTGGCCCGAAAATCTCCTGCTTAACGATGCTCATGTCCTGAGTAACGTCGGTTAATATCGTAGGATGGATATAATTTCCAGATAAACGTTTACCGCCATAACGAAGCGTTGCTCCTTGATATATCGCTTCCTCTAGTAAATTTTCTATCTTTTCTTTCGATTTTTTATCGATCAACGGTCCGATGGATACGCCATTTTTGAGGCCATTACCAATTTTCAGTTGACTCACCGCAGCAACAAATTTACCAATAAACTGATCATAAATGGAATCATGGATGTAAAAACGATTAGCACACACGCAGGTTTGACCCGCATTCCTAAATTTCGACGCCACTGCTCCAGCAACCGCAGCATCAATATCCGCATCATCAAAAACGATAAACGGGGCATTGCCTCCTAATTCCATTGAGGTTCGTTTTACCGTTTTTGCGGTCAATTTAATAAGGGTTCGGCCTACTTCTGTTGAGCCTGTAAAAGAGAGCTTTTTAATGTCTTCATGACTGCAAAATATGTCACCCACTTCTGCTGAAGAGTGATTATTAACCACCAGAACGGAAGAGCGGTTCAGCA
>NZ_JBNGCJ010000905.1:0-1538 GCF_049974785.1 Vibrio genomosp. F10 str. 9ZD137 | reverse complement strand
GCCTGTATTGAAGCTGGGGCGGATATGATTTTCCCAGAGGCGATGAATCAACTGGATCAGTATGTGAAATTCTCGGCCGCCTTACAATCTGCGACGGGTAAGCATGTCCCGATTCTTGCCAATATCACCGAATTTGGTCAAACCCCTCTCTATAGCTGTGAAGATTTAGCCAAATCGAGTGTGGATATGGTGCTTTATCCATTGAGTGCATTTAGAGCGATGAATAAAGCCGCTGAAAATGTTTATCGACACTTGCTGGTGGAAGGCAATCAGGAAGCGGTAGTTGAATCGATGCAAACGCGCAAAGAGCTCTATGAACACCTCAATTACCATGATTACGAAGATAAGCTGGATCAGCTATTTTCTGGAAAATAGACCACATTAACTTAATCCAATAACGTGAAATCGTTAACTTATAAAAGTGCCGAAGAGCAACGACGAAGAATACAGTCACATAAGTTAGCACAGAAAAGGAGTTCATTATGTCTTCATCAGTTTCATCAGAAAGCGAAAAGGTAGCAAAGAAAAACGTAATTGGCGGCGCGGGCTTACGCGGACAAAGTGCTGGCACAACCTCACTGTGCACTGTAGGCCAAACAGGAACGGGCCTGACTTACCGAGGTTATGACATTACCGACTTAGCGAACAACGCCGAGTTTGAAGAAGTCGCTTATTTGCTGTTACAGGGGCATCTTCCCAACCGGGCTCAATTGGATGAATACAAAACGCGGTTGATCGGATTGCGAGGCCTACCATCCGCGCTTAAGCAAGCACTAGAATTAATACCCTCAACAGCTCATCCAATGGATGTCATGAGAACGGGCTGTTCTGTTCTGGGCAATCTAGAGCAAGAAATGGATTTTGCACAGCAACAGCAAGCAACAGAGCGAATGTTGGCACTCTTCCCTGCGATCATTTGTTACTGGTATCGGTTTAGCCACGATGGCGTGCGAATCGATACTCAAGACACGTCAGAGTCATGCATCGGTGGGTATTTTCTGAAAATGCTGACGGACAAATCTCCCAGTGAACTGCATAAAAAAGTCATGCATTGCTCGCTTATCTTATACGCCGAGCACGAGTTTAATGCATCCACATTTGCAGGCCGAGTGTGCGCTTCAACGTTGTCAGACATTCATTCTTGTATCACTGCTGCGATTGGCACATTACGTGGGCCTTTGCATGGCGGTGCAAACGAAGCTGCGATGGACATGATCCAAGATTGGCAAACCGCTGATGAAGCAGAAGAGAACATCATGGCAATGCTGGCAAACAAAGACAAAATCATGGGCTTTGGTCATGCGGTATACCGAGAAAGTGATCCTCGTAATGCATTGATAAAACGCTGGTCAAAAGAGTTGTCGCTAGCGGTAGGGGACACACAATTGTATGCCGTTTCGGAGCGAGTGGAATCGGTGATGAAGCGTGAAAAAGACCTATTCTGTAACGCCGATTTCTTCCATGCATCCGCGTATCACTTTATGGATATCCCAACCAAACTGTTTACGCCTATCTTCGTTATGAGCCGTTTAACGGGG
>NZ_JBNGCJ010000904.1:0-568 GCF_049974785.1 Vibrio genomosp. F10 str. 9ZD137 | reverse complement strand
GCTCACCACTTAAGCGGGCGTTAGCCCACATAAGGAATACATGAATTATGAACATAAGGAACGAATGTTCGAATGACTATGCACAAATTGAAGAGATAACGAAGTTAGCTTTCTTGGGCAAACCGTACTATTCTGGTACAGAGCAGTATTTAGCTGAAAAGCTACGAGCAAATGATGCCTTAGTTCTATCCTTGGTTGTTGAAGATGCTGGCGCAGTTGTTGGTCATCTCGCTCTTTCCCCAATAAAGATTAATGGTTTCAATGGTTCGTATTTCGGTCTCGGTCCGCTAGCGGTTTCACCCAGTGCTCAAGGCAAAGGGTATGGCACTGCGTTACTAAAATCAGCCTTGGAGTTTCTGTCTGCAAATGGGGCTAAATGCTGTGTTCTAGTTGGAGACCCAAACTATTATTCACGTGTAGGCTTTGAAGTTGAGTCAGAGCTAACATATCAAGGAGCCCCTGCTGAATACTTTCAATCAATCAGGTTTACTGAAGACAAATTAGCAGGTGAAGTTGAATTTCATGAAACCTTCGAGTAGTGGGCTAACAAGGCGTTTAAGACAGATTC
>NZ_JBNGCJ010000903.1:0-2181 GCF_049974785.1 Vibrio genomosp. F10 str. 9ZD137 | reverse complement strand
CGGTGGTCAACGTGCTCAACGCGGATCAGACCTTCGTTACAACATGGAACTGTCGTTAGAAGAAGCGGTTCGTGGTGTTTCTAAAGAAATCGAGATTCCAACGCTGGTTCATTGTGACTCATGTGATGGAAGTGGCGCTAAAAAAGGCTCATCTCCAGAAACGTGTGGCACGTGTCATGGCCATGGTCAAGTTCAAATGCGTCAGGGTTTCTTTGCTGTACAGCAAACCTGTCCAACATGTAACGGCAAAGGCAAGATCATCAAAGACCCTTGTAACTCTTGTCATGGGCAAGGGCGCAAGCAAAAGACGAAGACACTGAATGTTAAGATCCCATCAGGGGTTGATACTGGCGATCGTATTCGTCTTTCAGGCGAAGGTGAAGCGGGAGATATGGGCGCACCGGCAGGTGACCTATATGTACAAGTACACGTAAAAGAACACAATATTTTTGAGCGTGACGGTAACAACCTTTACTGTGAAGTGCCGGTTAGCTTTGCAATGGCCGCGCTTGGTGGTGAAGTTGAAGTTCCAACACTGGACGGTCGAGTTAACCTAAAAGTGCCAGAAGAGACCCAAACCGGTCGCATGTTCCGTATGCGTGGTAAAGGCGTGAAAGGCGTTCGCGGTGGTGGGGTTGGTGATCTATTGGTTAAACTGGTCGTTGAAACACCAGTGAAATTAAGTTCACGTCAAAAAGAATTACTCAAAGAGTTTGAAGAGTCTTGTGGTGGTGATGCTGCTAATAAGCATAAACCAAAATCTGAGGGGTTCTTTAACGGTGTTAAAAAGTTCTTCGATGATTTAACCAGCTAAGAAAAATACCATTAATTAAACAGACCTGCTAACTTAGCAGGTCTTTTTTTGCTTCAGTCAATAGCCTTGTTCCCGCCTTGCTTGTTTTCTATGCTATCACCAGCAATCACTCGGGGCGGTTTCACCTTTCGCGTTAAGTGTCATCTTGTGGTCGCTTGATAGACAAGCATCGTTTGTTTGCCCTTTATCCGTTTGGGCGGTTGCCGTTATGGTATAGGCCGAGGTTGAGGAGCTAACGACCGAAAACTGATACCGTTCACTACTACTATCGCAAACCGTGCAACTCCCAGACGAAACAATACTGCTCCAGCTATAGGTTCCCACGTACCCTTCTTCAAGTAATAGCTGTATTCGCATCATATCCATTTTTGCTGCCGTTCTGTGCGCTTCGATTACATGAGAAGTGTAACTTGGGTAAGCGATCGCCGATAAGATAGCGATGATGGCAACCGTGAATAATAACTCGATCAGTGTCATCCCAACCTGTCTTTTTTTGTATAGGTTACAGCTAATTATTCGAATCATTCCGTGTTGTCCTTATATATTCTCCTTCTATTTTTGTTAGCTGCTAGCATCGATGCAAGTAATTTGATTTTTAAGCAAAAAGTTTTAAGGGGATTTGGGAAATGACTCGCGGCTTTACTTTGTTGGAACTGGTAATAACGATGAGTGTTTGTGGTGTTGTCCTCGCTTTTGCTGCCCCAAACTTTAGCAAGATGATCGAAAGTAGCAAGATGCAACGCCTCGCCACAGAGCTGAACGGATTTTTGATTCAAGCGAGATCGGAGGCTGTGATGCAAAATGAGGCACTCTATGCACATATCTCTTTTCTTGAGGGGACGGTGAACACTACTGGCAGCTGGAGTATCGTATTAGCTGACTCCGATGATTTGAGCACCGCATATCGGATTGCTCACTTTGATGGTAGCCCGTATAAAGGAATAAAGCTGACTCACACGTTCAGTTCTCAACAGGTCTCTTTTGAGGAAATCAGAGGTCGACCTAAATCCGGCAGTTTTGTTTTTCATCCCAAGTTAGACAGTACCAATAAAATTGCCATTAGAACGTCTAACCCACCAGGAAGAATAAGAGTTTGTGGCGTTGAAGGGGACCGATATGGTTATAAAGCTTGCTAAAAATCAGCGAGGAAGCTTATTGCTTGAGTTGATGATTTCCTCGTCGATTGCTCTGATTGCAATCATGGTGATAGGGTCAGTATTTATCAGCGGGCAGCGCATTGCAAAAGAGCGAACTTTGGATCTATTAGTCCTACAAAGTTTGATGACCACAACGTCAATGATGCGAGCAGATATACAGCGTGCGGGTTTTGATGGGGGCCATGGACAATCCGTAGATCGGAAGAGCGG
>NZ_JBNGCJ010000902.1:0-2387 GCF_049974785.1 Vibrio genomosp. F10 str. 9ZD137 | reverse complement strand
AGCGTGAAATGCACGTGACGAGTCGCGGCACAGTTCGGGATCATACACACAGGTTTTGATGCTGCGTGAGTTGGCGCTGTCTTAATTTTGACATCAACAACGGTCGTTAAGCCACCAAGTCCCTGTGCTCCAATACCTAATTTATTCACCCGGTTGAAGATGTCCAAGCGAAGCTCTTCTTCCGCATTTTCTGGGCCTTTATCAATCAATTCTTGAATATCGATATGTTCCATTAAGGACTCTTTAGCCATGACTGCTGCCTTTTCAGCCGTGCCGCCAATGCCTATTCCTAACATACCCGGTGGGCACCAACCCGCTCCCATGGTTGGAAGGGTTTTTTCTACCCACGCAGCAATATCATCTGACGGGTTCAACATCACCATCTTAGTCTTATTTTCAGAGCCGCCACCTTTAGCCGCGATCTGAACTTCTACTTTATCACCTGGCACCATATTGATATGGACGACGGCTGGGGTGTTGTCTTTGGTATTGATTCGTTTGCCTGCAGGGTCTTTCAGAATAGAGGCGCGCAACGGATTGTCTGGATTGGTATAAGCTTGACGCACACCTTCATCCACCATTTCTTGAACCGTTTGATCAGATTCCCATTGAACATTCATACCGATGTTGACAAAACAGGTCACAATGCCGGTATCTTGGCAGATAGGTCGATGCCCTTCTGCTGACATTCTTGAGTTAATTAGAATCTGCGCGATCGCATCTTTAGCCGCTTGGCTTTCTTCTCGTTGGTATGCAGAATCAAGAGCTTGGATAAAATCGAGTGGGTGATAAAAAGAGATGTATTGTAGAGCATCAGCAACGCTGCTGATGAGATCCTGTTTGCGAATGACTGTCATTGCTTGCCTCGTTATAGTTATACTTCCTTGTCGCTACCTATATAGTAGAAAGAGTCGTGTGTTATCGAGAGGGACGAACCAGTGTCATTAACAGCTTCTATCTACAATACAGTTAAGTAGAGACTTTTTAATTTGTTTTTATGATACTCTTGCTTTCCTCTAGGCGCTATGAAGCGATCGTTTTCTTCGTCACAAATTATACAAATGAACTATTATCTGCATGAATAATAACGCTATCCAAACGATTCCGGTTGACTATCAACCAAACCTAGCCAATGACCTATTTCATTATATTCAGCATCAGCCGTGGGCAATGTTACTGCGCTCGGCGTCTGAAGATCATGTCGATAGTCGATTTGACATTTTGGTCGCTTGCCCGGTGGTGACCCTGACAACAAAAATAGACAGCACTTTAGTCACTACCCCTGACGGTCATTATACGAGTAGCGATGATCCATTTGAGCTGTTAGCAACGCTTCAAGAGCACTACTTACCCGGTATTGAACACGGCGGTGAACTCCCTTTTATTGGTGGCGCTGTAGGCTACTTTTCTTACGATCTTGGGCGACGAGTCGAAGCACTGCCCAATATTGCAATCGATGATATTGAGCTGCCAGAAATGGTGGTCGGTTTGTATGAGTGGGCACTGGTTATTGATCATCATAACAAGTCAGCGTTTGTCGTCGGGCATCAACCTGAACACCATTGGCAATGGTTACAAGCACAGAAACAGTATCAAGTTCCCCAAAACAAGAACGAACAGAAGAACAATGAGTTGACACCATTCAAGCTCAGTTCAGCTTGGCAATCCAATATGACCAAAGCAGACTATTCACAAAAATTTGATGCCGTGCAGCAGTACCTATTATCTGGAGACTGCTATCAAATCAATTTGGCCCAGCGATTTCACGCTCAATTTCAAGGCAGTGAATGGCAAGCGTATCAAAAACTGGAGTCCTATAATCTCGCTCCGTTCTCCGCTTTTATCCGGACGGACGACGGTGCGATTCTCAGCGTTTCTCCGGAGCGTTTTTTGCAGGTGAAAGATCGAGTTATCGAAACAAAACCGATTAAAGGCACTCGACCACGCTCTCAAGATGCCAATCAAGACAGAAACTACGCGAATGAACTGACCAACGCAGAGAAGGATCAAGCCGAGAATCTGATGATTGTAGATTTACTGCGCAATGATATCGGTCGTGTTGCGAAGCCTGGCAGTGTCCACGTACCAAAACTGTTTGATGTAGAAAGCTTCCCGGCCGTTCACCATCTTGTGAGTACGATTCGCGCCAAGCTCGATGACGACTTTAGTAATGCCGATTTACTCAAAGCGTGCTTTCCTGGGGGATCGATTACTGGAGCACCAAAAGTCAGAGCGATGGAAATCATTGAGGAACTGGAACCTCATAGACGAAGCGCTTACTGTGGCAGTATTGGGTACATTAGCCGCAATGGCGCTATGGATACCAGCATTACTATTCGCACTTTGGTTGCAAAAGAAGGGACCATTTATGCTTGGGCGGGCGGCGG